>USKC01000033.1 GCA_900555195.1 uncultured Lachnospiraceae bacterium | reverse complement strand
CATCTCCTTCCCTTGTGTGATAAATCTATTATACAGAAAAACCGAATTGGGTGATCTGCTGAGTCTGGCAGAATGGCTGTGGACAGCATGGCGGAAAGAAGAGAAGGATCTGGATAAAAAAAGCTTCTTTTTCCTGAAAAATGCGGAATGATAAAAAACTTATCCACAAAAAGGACTTTCCCAGGCTTCCTTTTTTCTTTGGGATATCTTATCCTTTTGGGCGGTGGATAAGTTTTAGGTCTCCGGCAAAAAAATCATCCCTTTTTTGCTGGAGGGCTGAGCAGTAACCTCAAATAGGCCCAATGGGAAAAAAAAGCTAGTATTTTACTTGCGTTTATGCTATAATCCTTCAATGATTGCAACAGCTCAGGCAGGAATGGCACCGAAGGTCATGGAGGGCTGCCTTATGCACAGTGGGCTGTCCTTATGTTATTAAAAAAATGCACGGAAGAAAAACGCAAGGAGGATATAGTGCAATGAGTTTACAGGTAGAAAAACTGGAAAAGAATATGGCGAAGCTCACGATCGAGGTTCCTGCCGAGGAACTGGAGGCGGCCATTGAGCAGGCATATCAGAAAAACAAAGGGAGAATCCAGATTCCCGGTTTCCGTAAAGGCAAAGTGCCCCGCAAGCTGATTGAACAGATGTATGGAAAGAGTTTCTTCTATGAAGATGCGGCGAACGCCCTGATTCCGGAAGCATATGAGAAAGCAGTGGAGGAATGCACGGAGACCATCGTATCCTCTCCTAAGATCGATGTGACGCAGATCGAGGCGGGCAAGCCTTTCATCTTTACCGCTGAAGTGGCGCTGAAGCCCGATGTGACGCTTGGACAGTATAAGGGTGTGGAAGTGCCCGCAGCTGATACCGCTGTAACGGATGAAGAAGTGGATGCGGATCTGAACCAGCAGAGAGAGAACAACTCCAGAATGGTTACGGTAGACAGAGCGGTTGAAGACGGGGATATCGCTGTGATCGATTATGAAGGTTCCGTTGACGGCGTGGCATTTGAAGGAGGAAAGGGAGAGAACTATTCCCTGGCGATCGGTTCTCATTCCTTCATCGATAATTTTGAAGAGCAGCTGATCGGCAAAAAGGCCGGTGAAGAAGTGGACGTAAACGTGACCTTCCCGGAGGAATATCATGCCAAAGAGCTGGCTGGAAAGCCCGCCCTGTTTAAGGTAAGCGTGAAGGAAGTAAAGGAAAAGCAGCTTCCTGAACTGGATGATGAGTTCGCTTCTGAAGTTTCCGATTTTGAGACCCTTGCAGAATATAAGGAAGATATCCGTAAGAAACTGGGCGAGAAGAAGGAAGAGGATGCGAAGAGGGCGAAAGAAGATGCTGCTGTCGAGGCCGTGATCGCACAGGCGCAGATGGAGATTCCGGACGCTATGGTGGAGACACAGCAGAGACAGATGCTGGATGATTTCGCACAGAGGCTTCAGATGCAGGGCATGAGCTTGGATCTCTATTGCCAGTATACCGGACAGACGCAGGCTTCCATGCTGGAATCCGTAAAACCTCAGGCGCTTAAGAGAATCCAGTCCAGACTGGTTCTTGAGGCGGTTGCTGCTGCAGAAGGCATTGTGGCCAGCGAAGAGGACTACGAGAATGAAGTGAAGAGAATGGCCGATAATTATAAGATGGAAGCGGATAAGGTGAAGGAAATCATGGGCGAGAGCGGCAAGAAACAGATTATGGAAGATCTGGCCGTTTCCAGAGCTGCTGATTTCGTAAGAGATAACGCGGTTGAAAAAGCAGCCGAATAAGAATAGATAAACGGCTATTCGGGCTTGCAAAAACGTTAGAAAGATTATAAAACTTTTCTTAATAAAGTGGATGCCTTCTTGCAAAAGAAACGTATGTGCGTTACTATTAGCACAGAAACTAAGATGCAGACAAAAAGGCAGCGGGCCGGGAACCGCAGGGTCCCGGCCTTCCTGCCCGTAGCGTTAAAAGCGCAGATGGGAGCAAGAATGAGTTTAGTACCTTATGTCATTGAACAGAGCAGTCACGGAGAACGTTCTTATGATATTTTCTCCAGACTTTTAAAAGATCGGATCATTTTTCTGGGAGAGGAAGTGAACGACACGACGGCGAGCCTGGTGGTGGCTCAGCTGCTTTTCCTGGAAGCAGAGGATCCGGAGAAGGATATTCAGTTCTATATCAACAGCCCGGGCGGTTCTGTGACCGCAGGGATGGCAATTTATGATACCATGCAGTATATTAAGTGCGATGTGTCCACCATCTGTATCGGAATGGCGGCCAGCATGGGCGCTTTTCTGCTGGCAGGAGGCGCGAAAGGAAAGCGTCTGGCTCTGCCCAATGCGGAGATCATGATCCACCAGCCGTCCGGCGGAACGCAGGGGCAGGCTACGGAGATCGAGATTACCGCAAGGCATATCCTGCAGACGAAGGAAAAGCTGGCAAGGATCCTTGCGGCGAACTGCGGCCAGGATTTTGAAGTGGTGATGGCGGATACGGAACGGGATAACTGGAAGAGCGCCGAGGAGGCGAAGGCTTACGGACTGATCGATTCGATTATCACATCGAGAAAGAACGGCACAGAGCAGTAAACAGGAATAGATTGAGGTAAAAAGATGGCTGGTAGGAATTTGGATGACCAGATCAGGTGTTCGTTCTGCAATAAAACGCAGGATCAGGTCAGAAAACTGATTGCGGGTCCCAATGGGGTCTATATCTGCGATGAATGCGTCGATATCTGTGCGGATATCATCGAAGAAGAATATGAAGAAGAACCCGCGGAAGAGACGATGGAAATCAATCTCCTCAAGCCTGTGGAGATCAGGGAATTCCTGGATGATTATGTGATCGGGCAGGATGAAGCGAAGAAGGTTCTGTCTGTGGCCGTTTACAACCACTATAAACGGGTGACCGCGAAGGTGGATGAGGATGATGTGGAGCTTCAGAAGAGCAATATCATCATGATCGGGCCCACCGGTTCGGGTAAGACGTATCTGGCGCAGACGCTTGCTAAGATCATCAATGTACCGTTTGCGATCGCGGATGCGACCACGCTGACGGAGGCCGGATATGTGGGAGAAGATGTGGAAAACATTCTTCTGAAGCTGATTCAGGCTGCCAATTATGACATTGAGCGGGCTCAGTACGGAATCGTATATATTGATGAGATCGATAAGATTACCAAGAAGAGCGAAAACGTTTCGATCACCAGAGATGTTTCGGGTGAAGGCGTACAGCAGGCTCTTCTGAAAATCATAGAAGGGACGGTGGCGAGCGTGCCGCCCCAGGGCGGAAGAAAGCATCCGCATCAGGAGCTGATCCAGATCGACACGTCCAACATTCTGTTCATCTGCGGAGGCGCATTTGACGGGTTGGAGCATATTGTTGAAAACCGTCTGAACAGAAAGACCATCGGTTTTAATTCAGAGATTGCGGATCGCAGCAGCAAGGAGATGGGAGAGATCCTGGCCCAGGTTACACCGACAGATTTGGTGAAGTACGGCCTTATCCCCGAGTTCGTCGGACGTGTTCCGATCAATGTATCCCTTCAGGGATTGGATAAGGAGGCCATGATCCGTATCCTTACGGAGCCGAAGAATGCTCAGATCAAGCAGTATCAGAAGCTGTTTTCCTTTGATAATGTGAAACTGACCTTTGAACCTGATGCTGTGGAGGCGATCGCGGATAAAGCGATGGAGAGAAAGACGGGAGCCAGAGGGCTTCGGTCGATTCTGGAGAATGTATTGATGGATGTGATGTATCGCATCCCTTCTGACGAGACCATCGAACAATGTATTATCACCAAGGAGGCTGTGGATGGAAAGAGCGGCCCGTTGGTGGTGCACAGGGATACAGGTGGACGTCTGGAAAATATGAAGGTGGCAAGATAGGAAACGTCTGGCTCACCGATTGTTGTGAAGGTGAACGCCGCCCTGAGAAGGGCGGCGTTTATGGTAAAAAGGATGGGTGGGAATCAGAAAAGGAGAGCGGTTGAAGAAGTTCGGTCAACCCTAAGGAACGAATATGGAGAGATATGAAGAGAAGATACAAGGCAGCGCGGACAGCGTGGTGTTGACGGAAGATGAGGGAATGCGGATGCCCGTGGTTGCGCTCCGGGGAATGACGATCCTTCCTGGAATGGTGATACATTTTGACTTAAGCCGTAAAAAATCCATCCTGGCGGTGGAACGGGCGATGGGGGAAGATCAGAGGATCTTCCTTGTTACACAGAGGGATGCAGAGGAAGAAGATCCGGGTTATGACGGAGTCTACCGGATGGGCAGCATCGCACAGATCAAGCAGGTTACCCGTCTCCCTGAAAACGTGGTGCGGGTGCTGGTGGAAGGCTTGTGGCGCGGCCAGCTTAAGGGGCTGGATGAGGAGGCGGAATACCTTTGCGGAGATGTGGAGAAGGTAGAAAGTCCCGTAAGCCTGGCGGATTCGAGGGGAGAAGAAACGGGAACGGCCGGAACCGTGATAGAAGAAGAGGCCATGCTGAGAAGCCTAAAGGAACTTTTTATGGAGTTTTCCTCCTTTTATCCCAGAGTGGGAAAGGCGGTCAGGAGGCGCCTGGAAGGAGAACCAAGCCTGGGGCCGCTGATGGATGAAATGGCGGAATCCCTTCCGGTTGCCTGTGAGAAGAAACAGGCGGTGCTGGAGGCGGTGGCGCTGGACGAACGGTATCAGGTCCTGGCAGGGATTCTGTATGAAGAGATTGAGGTGGCCAGGATCCGGGCGGAACTGACGGAACAGGTGAAAGCCCGGCTGGAAAAGAATCAAAAGGAATATATGCTGCGGGAGCAGATGAATTATATCCGGGAAGAATTGGGCGAGGACAATGTGGTGTCGGATGCGGAGCGGTTCGAGCAGGAACTCTCCAAGCTGAAGGCAGGCAAAGAAGTCAAGGAAAAGATCCGTAAAGAGATCAGCCGGTTTAAAAGCCTGGGGCCCGGAAATGCGGAGGCTTCTGTCCAGAGGGGATATCTGGAAACGCTGCTGGATCTGCCCTGGGATAAGGCATCCAAAGATAACACGGACATCGCGCGGGCGGAACAGATCCTGGAGAGAGATCATTATGCGCTGAAACAGGTGAAAGAACGGATATTGGAATTCCTGGCGGTACGAAGCCTGACGAAGCAAGGAGACAGTCCGATCATCTGCCTGGTAGGGCCGCCCGGCACGGGTAAGACTTCCATAGCCAGAAGTGTGGCGGAAGCGCTGAACAAAAAATATGTCCGCATTTGCCTGGGAGGCGTGCGGGATGAAGCGGAGATCCGGGGGCACAGGAGAACTTATGTGGGAGCCATGCCGGGCCGGATCGTAGCGGGACTGCGGCAGGCAGGCGTGAAGAATCCGCTGATGCTGCTGGATGAAATTGACAAGGTGAGCGCGGATTATCGCGGAGATACGGCATCCGCCCTGCTGGAAGTGCTGGACGGGGAACAGAACAGCCATTTCAGGGATCATTATGTGGAGATTCCGATCGATCTGTCTGAAGTGCTGTTTCTGGCTACAGCAAACTCCGTTTCGGATATTCCCAGGCCGCTCCTGGACCGCATGGAGGTCATCGAGGTTACCAGCTATACAGCCAATGAGAAGTTCCATATTGCCAAGGAACATTTGCTTCCCAAGCAGCTTGAAAAGAACGGGATGGGCGAAGGCAGGCTGGCGATCAGTGACGGCGCGCTTCGGGAGACCATTCTGTCTTATACGAGCGAAGCGGGCGTCCGCGAACTGGAACGGAAGATCGGCGAGATCTGCCGGAAGGCGGCCAGACAGATACTGACAGGAAAAGCGGTGCAGGTTCATGTGACGGGAAGGAACCTGGAAACCTATCTGGGAAAACCCAGGAACATGAAGGATAAGGCAAATGAAAAGGACGATATCGGAATCGTGCGCGGGCTGGCCTGGACCAGCGTGGGCGGTGTGACCATGGAGGTAGAGGTGAACATGATGCCCGGCAAGAGAGAGATCCGCCTTACCGGCCAGCTGGGAGACGTGATGAAGGAATCCGCCATGACAGGCATCAGCTATATTCGCTCCGTGGCGGAGGCCTATCAGATTCCGGAGAACACGTTTACCGATTATGATTTCCATTTCCATATCCCTGAAGGAGCGGTACCGAAGGATGGCCCTTCGGCGGGAATTACGATGGCGACGGCCCTGCTTTCCGCGATCACGAAGACGCAGGTAAAGGCCAGCGTGGCGATGACCGGAGAAATTACGCTGCGCGGACGTGTGCTCGCCATAGGCGGGCTGAAGGAAAAGCTTCTGGCCGCTAAAAATGCGGGGATCAAGACGGTTCTGGTGCCGAAGGAAAACCAGAAAGACGTGGAGGAAATCTCCAGGGAAATCAAGGGCGGGCTGACCATTGTTTTTGTGGAAAACATGGAAGAAGTGGTGCAGCATGCATTTGTTGCAAAGGGGCAGGATGCCGAAACGGAGAGGTGAATATGGTTATAAAGAATGTGAATCTGGAAACTGTGTGCGGAATCACGAGCACCCTTCCGGACAATGCGCTGCCTGAAATCGCGTTCGCCGGGAAGAGCAATGTGGGGAAGTCGTCCCTGATCAATGCGCTCATGAACCGGAAATCCCTGGCGAGGACGTCTGCACAGCCGGGAAAGACACAGACCATCAATTTCTATAACGTGAACGACGCTTTCTATCTGGTAGATCTGCCCGGCTATGGTTACGCGAAGGTCAGTGAAGAAGTGAAGGCGAAATGGGGAAAAATGGTGGAGCGGTATCTTAAGCGTTCCAAACAGCTGCGCGCAGTTTTCCTGCTGGTGGATATCCGGCATGCACCTTCTGCCAACGACAGGCTCATGTATGACTGGATAAACAGTCAGGGATATCAGCCGATTATTATAGCCACCAAGATGGATAAGCTGAACCGAAGCCAGATCCCCGCCGCCGTGAAGGCGGTGCGGGAAGGGTTGAACGCCAAAACCGGCACCACAGTTATTCCGTTTTCTTCCCTGTCCAAGCAGGGACGGGAGGAGATCTACGAAGAGATGGACAGACTGTTGGCCTGGTAAGAGGGATGAGGAAGCCAAAAGGAGGCGGACTATGGGGACAGGCGTAAGAAAATATGTGAAGGCGATATTGAATCTGCTGACGGCGGTGGCGCTGCTTCTGCTTGCAGTTCTGCTGCTGCCGTGGCTTTTGCGGTTTTTCATGCCCTTTGTGATCGGCTGGATCATCGCAATGATAGCGAATCCTTTGGTACATTTGTTTGAACAGAAGATCAAAATACGCAGAAAAGCGGGCTCGGCGATCGTGATTATTGCGGTTCTGGCCGGCGTGATCCTGCTGGGATATTTCCTGGTGGCAAGGCTTGTGACGGAAGGAGCGGCTTTCCTGTCAGATCTGCCGGAACTGTGGGAGGATGTAGAAGGTGTACTGGACACGGTGATGCAGAACCTGTCTGATGTCTATGCCCGTTTTCCGCTGACAGTCCAGGAAAATATCACCCGGATCACGGAAAATATGGGAGAGACGATCAGTTCGGTCATCAATGAACTGAGCGCTCCGACCGTTACGGCGGTTGGAAATATTGCGAAGAACATCCCCTCTGTCATCGTGAGCGTGATTATGTGCCTGCTGTCTTCCTACTTCTTTGTGGCGGAGCGTGAGAGGATTGATGCCTTTTTGAGAAGGCATCTTCCGGAAGGTATCCGTTCCAAGTTCCGGATCATGTCGTCCAGCCTTACAGGGGCTGTAGGCGGCTATTTTGTGGCGCAATTTCGGATTGAGATCGTGATCTACTTTGTCCTTTTTATAGGCCTGCTGATCCTGCGGGTGAGCTATTCTTTCCTGATCGCCTTCCTGATCGCGCTGTTGGACTTTATTCCTGTGTTTGGAACAGGCGCGGTTCTGTGGCCCTGGGCGCTGGTGGAATTGCTGGCGGGCAATTTTAAGATGGCGCTGGGCCTGATGATTATCTGGGGAGTTTCCCAACTGATCCGGCAGGTCATCCAGCCCAAGTTTGTGGGAGATTCCATCGGAATGCCTGCAATTCCCACGCTGTTTCTGCTATTTATCGGCTATCGGATAGGCAGCGTGATAGGCATGATCCTGGCAGTTCCCATCGGGCTTGTCCTGCAGAAGATGTATGAGGCCGGTTTTTTTGAGACCACGATAGACAGCATCCGGATCCTGCTCGTGGGATTCAACCGTTTCCGGAAGCTGGGGCCGGAGGATCTGCCGGATGGGGAAGATGAGATACAGGAGCAGCCCGGGGTACGGGAGAAGCCGAAAGAGCGGAATGGAGGATGACATGGATAGAGTGGCTGTTTTCAATCTGAGAGAATTCGATGAGGCGGAATGGTTTGAACGCTACAGCACAGAATTGGGGCTGGAGATATCTGGGTGCCCTGACGCGCCGGATATGGAAAACATCGCAGTGGTGACCAAAGGCTGTTCCTGTGTGGACATCATTACCTCCAAGATCACCAGGGAGCTGATGGAGGAATTCGCGCGCTGCGGCGTGCGGTATCTTACGACGCGCACGATCGGATACGACCATATCGACCTGAAGGCGGCCGCGGACTGTGGAATCCGGGTAGGGAATGCTCCTTACGGGCCGAACGGCGTGGCGGATTATGCGGTGATGCTGATCTTAATGAGCATCCGGAACATGAAGCGGATCCTGGAGCGAACCAACATTCAGGACTATACGCTGCAGGGGATCCGGGGAAGGGAACTGAAGGACCTGACAGTGGGCGTGATCGGCACAGGGCGTATCGGACAGACGGTGATCAGCCATTTGAGCGGCTTTGGCTGCCCGATCCTGGCATATGATCCATATGAAAAGGAGAAAGTCCGCAGGCTGGCTTCCTATGTGTCCCTGGAGGAACTGTGGGAGAAGGCAGATGTGATCACCCTGCATGCGCCGCTTAGCGATGAGAACTATCATCTGGTAAATGACAGGACGCTGGAAAAAATGAAGGACGGTGTGGTGATTGTAAACACGGCGAGGGGAGGCCTGATCGATTCCGATGCGCTGATAGCGGGCGTGGAAAGCGGTAAAGTAGGGGCTGCCGCGTTGGATGTGGTGGAGAATGAATTCGGTCTGTATTATTATGACCATAAATCAGACGTGCTTTCCAACCGGCAGCTGGCCATCCTGCGCAGTTTCCCGAATGTGACGGTGTCTCATCACATGGCGTTCTATACGGATAATTATACGCGTACCGTGATCCGGGACTCGCTTACAGGATGCCGTTTGTTCCTGGATGGAAAGCAAAACCCGTGGGAGGTATGTTGAGTGCGCAATTTTAAAATCGTTCTGCAGTATGAGGGAACCAAATATCAGGGCTGGCAGAAACAGGAAAGCACCCGGAATACGATCCAGGGGAAGCTGGAGCGGCTTCTTAGCCGTTTGGTGGACGCTCCCGTGGAGATACAGGCGTCTGGGCGGACGGACGCAGGGGTACACGCATACGGCCAGGTCGCGAACTTTCATATGGATACGGATCTGGAGCCGGAGGGACTGATGCGCCGGATCAATGCATATCTGCCGGAGGATATCGGCGTCATCTCCATTGAAGAAGTGCCGCCCCGCTTTCACAGCAGGCTGAACGCCAAGGGAAAGACCTATGTATATCGGGTGTTAAACAGCGGGATACCTCATATATTTGATAGAAGGTATGTATATGTATATCCGGAGAAGCTGGATGTGGAAGCGATGCGCCATGCCGCGGCTTATCTGGTGGGCACCCATGATTTCCAGGCTTTCACTTCTGCTAAAAAGAGCAAAAAATCAACCGTGAGGACCATTGATTCCATCGACATAGAACGAAGGGGAGAGGAGATACGGTTTACCTTTTCCGGGAATGGTTTTCTGTTCCATATGGTTCGTATCCTGATGGGAACCCTGCTGGAAGTGGGGGAGGGAAAGAGAAGGCCGGAAGAAATGGAAGCGATTCTGGAGAGCGGGAGCAGGGAAAATGCAGGACCGCTGGTGCCTGCCTGCGGTTTATGCCTGATGGAAGTGAGATATTAAGAATTGAAAAAAGCGGTTTTCTTCTTGTATTTACTGCTTGTGATAAAATTAATCATATTTAAGTACCCTTTGGCAGAATTGGAAGGGATCGCGGCTTCCTGGGGAAAGCAAGTGATCCTGGAAGGGCTGGATACGGCCAATTTCATTCCTTTTCATACGATTCATATGTATATCCGATACCATGACAGGCTGAACAGTTTCGAGAACCTGGCGGGAAACGTGGCGGTGTTCCTCCCGTTTGGATATCTGCTGCCCTGGATGCAGGGATATGTTTGCCGCTGGCGGAAGGTGTTGTGCAGCGCGTTCCTTTTCGCGGCGGGACTGGAACTGTTTCAGCTTTTTTCTGCGTTCGGGGCTTTTGATGTGGACGATATTCTGCTCAACTGCGCCGGTGCGCTGGTGGGATATCTTCTGTATACCGTATGGAAAACACCTTCTGCCGGAATTTATAAAAAGGAAAACGGATTCTATGAACATAAGAGAAAAACTGATCGGGGACAAGAATTTTTATAGAATGGTGCTCACGGTGACCATACCGATCATGATCCAGAATGGGATCACGAATTTTGTCAGCCTTCTGGATAACATCATGGTCGGCAGGGTGGGAACGGAGCAGATGTCAGGGGTGGCTGTGGCAAACCAGCTGCTGTTCGTATTCAATATCTGCATTTTCGGCGCGATTTCAGGGGCCGGAATTTTCGGAGCACAATTCTATGGCTCGGGCAATTATGAAGGGGTCAGGAACGCGTTTCGCTTTAAGCTTCTGTTCTGCGCCATCCTGGTTTTGGCAGGTGTGCTGATCTTCCTGGAAGGGGGTGAAGGGCTCATCGGCCTGTATCTGAACGACAGCGGAGAGGGGCAGGATGCGTCCCGGACGCTTTCCTATGGATACAGCTACCTTTTGTGCATGCTGGCAGGGCTGATTCCCTATGCGCTTTCCCAGGTCTATGCCTCCACGCTGAGGGAAGCGGGGGAAACCATGCTTCCGATGAAGGCCGGAATCGTGGCGGTATTGGTGAACCTGAGCCTGAATTATGTCCTGATTTATGGGAAATTCGGTGCGCCTGCCCTGGGCGTAGTGGGCGCGGCCATCGCCACGGTGATCTCACGCTATGCGGAATGCGCCGTGATGCTGGTCTGGACCCACCGCAACCCTGAGAAAGCGCCTTATCTGCAGGGGGTATACCGTACGCTTCGGCTCCCGAAACAGCTTGTGGGACAGATTATCATAAAGGGTTCCCCTCTGATGGTGAACGAAGCCCTCTGGTCGGCTGGCATGGCCATCATGATGCAGTGCTATTCCATGAGAGGGCTTGCCGTAATCGCAGGCCTGAACATTTCATCCACGATTTCCAATCTGTTTAATGTGGTCTTTATCTCCATGGGAAACGCTGTATCCATCATTGTGGGACAGCTCCTTGGCGCGGGCAAAATGGAGGAGGCGAAGGATACGGACAGAAAGCTGATCGCTTTTTCCGTTGCCTGCTGTTTTGTGATCGGCGCCCTGCTTGCCGTAGTCTCCCCGCTTTTTCCGCAGATGTATAATACCACGGAGGAGGTACGCAGCCTGGCGGCCAGATTCATCCTCATATCTGCAGTCCTGATGCCGGTGCAGGCCTTTACCCAGGCCTGTTATTTCACAATGCGCTCAGGGGGAAAGACCTTCATTACCTTCCTGTTTGACAGCGTATTCTTGTGGGTGGTGAGCATCCCTCTGGCGTTCGTGCTCAGCAGATATACGTCTCTTCCCATTATTCCGCTCTATTTGGCCTGCCAGCTGGTGGATATCATAAAATGTGTGATTGGGTTCGTCATGGTAAAAAAAGGAGTCTGGATTCACAATTTTGTAGAAGATGAACGGTCTGTATGAGCAGGCTGGTTTGTCAGTAAGGAGAATGTGTATGAGAATGATATTTATTAGACATGGAGACCCTGATTATGAGCACGATACGCTCACGCAGAAGGGATGGCGGGAAGCAAAGCTGCTGGCGGAGCGCGTGGCGGGCTGGAAGATCACGGATCTGTATGTGTCGCCGCTCGGGCGGGCACAGGACACTGCTTCTTTGAGCCTGAAAGCGTTGAGAAGGACAGCAAGGACGCTTCCGTGGCTGCGGGAGTTCCGGGCGCCGGTGAATGATCCGAAGCGGGGAGATGGTGTGATCCCCTGGGACTTCTATCCCGGGGATTGGACAAGGATCCCGCAGATGTATGATAAGGATGGCTTTGCGGATACCCCGATCATGAAAAGCGGCCATGTGAAGGAAGAATTCGCGCAGGTCTGCAGAGGGCTGGATGCGTTGCTGGAAGAATATGGGTATGTGCGGGAAGGGAACCTCTATCGTACGGATGCTGGCAAAGCGGCGGACAGGGATGCTACGATCGTGCTGTTCTGCCACATGGGCGTGACCCTGTATCTGATGGGACATCTGCTGGGGATCTCTCCGGTAGCGCTTACCAGCGGCTTCTTTCTGGCTCCCACGTCAGTGACCGTGCTGGCTTCAGAAGAAAGGGAGAATGGGCTCGCTTACTTCAGATGCCAGATGGCGGGAGATACGTCTCATCTGAGAATGGGAAAAGAACCGGTGTCGATGCAGGGATATTTTACAGAGCCGTTCCAGGGCTGAGTGATTCGCAGTTCATAAAAAAAGCTTGAGGGATTGACATTCAGAGATGTCTAGGTATAATATAAACATATGAACAATTAATCATATGTTTGAACGTTTATGCTAGGAGGAACCTCATATATGAAGAAGAA
Organism: uncultured Lachnospiraceae bacterium; assembly: GCA_900555195.1. Lineage (GTDB taxonomy): Bacteria > Bacillota > Clostridia > Lachnospirales > Lachnospiraceae > Eisenbergiella. The sequence continues at coordinate 2,790 of USKC01000033.1, read as the reverse complement.
GTATAATCTGACAGATCTGGATTGTGCAAACTGCGCCGCGAAGATGGAGGCGGCGATCAAGAAGATTGACGGGGTAAAGGATGCCACTGTGAGTTTTATGGCGCAGAAGCTGACCATTGATGCGGATGAGGAACGATTTGACAGCATCATGAAGGAAGTGGTGTCCGTCTGCAGGAAGGTGGAGCCGGACTGCACGATCGAGATGTAAGACGGGGAATGCGCCGCTATGAGCCTGTCTGAACTGTCAGGCGGGGCAATGTGCCGTATGAACTTGCCTGACCTGAACCGTCAGGCGGGTAAATGTGCCTGCGGCCGGATCCGAAAAGATGGCTGCCTGGCGTAAGAGAGATGCTGCCGGGCACAAGAGAGGGTTGCAATATAAAGGCACATTGTGTACAATAATAGGCGGTAAACTATGGGTGCTGTGCTTTGTGCACCGCCCTTATGTAAATAGTGGGTGTCGCGCTCTGCGAGCCATCCATCGTTAGGGAGAAGGCAGGGAGTTACCCTGCCTTTTTTGAAAGGATGAACACACCTGCCCATGGCGGGACATGTTGGAATGAATCAGGTGCCAACCGCTGGCAGCGTGCGCAGCGGAGGACGAAAGAGGTGTTATTATGCTTGAAGTAAAGAACCTGTCCTATGAGGTGACAGAGAATCAGGAAACACTTCCCATTGTTACCGATGTGAGTTTTACGGTGCAGGATGGAGAAATGCTTGTGATCACAGGGCCAAACGGAGGAGGAAAATCCACGATCGCCAAGCTCCTGATGGGGATTATTAAGGAAACGAAAGGGAGCATCCTGTTGGACGGTGTGGATATCACGTCCATGAGCATTGATGAGCGGGCGAAAGCTGGGATTGGCTTTGCGTTTCAGCAGCCGCCTGCATTTAAGGGAATGACAGTGCGCAGGTTGCTGAATCTGGCGGCTGGGGAAGAACTCCCGGAGAATGTGAGCTGTAAGCTTTTATCCAGCGTAGGTCTGTGCGCGAAGGAGTATTTGGATCGTGAGGTGGACGCCACGCTTTCCGGCGGAGAACGCAAACGGGTGGAGATTGCCACGGTAATGGCAAAAGAACACAAGGTGAGCGTGTTTGACGAGCCGGAGGCGGGGATTGATCTGTGGAGTTTTTCCATGCTGGTGAAGCAGTTTGCGAGGATCCATGAGAGAAAAAAAGAGAGCATCGTCCTGATTTCCCATCAGGAGCGCATCATCCGCATGGCAGATCGGATCATGGTGATCCGGGACGGCAGGGTCGAGCGCTGCGGCAGCAGGGATGAGGTGCTCCCGTCTCTGTTCATGGAAAACGCAGGCTGCGGATGTATAGAGCGGGAAGGAGGTAGCTGCGATGAAGCTGGATTCAGTTGTTGAGAACGTATTAAAAAAGATTGACGATTATGGTTTCCGTCAGGACGGAGCATTTAATCTGAGATATAATGGACAGTCTCTCTGCCACGGAGATACGGATCACATCAAGATCCGCAGAAAGACGGACAAGCAGGGGATCGATGTTTATATCAGCAAGGAAACCCAGGGAGAGCAGGTGCATATCCCGGTGGTGGTGTCCGCTTCAGGAATGACGGATATCGTGTATAATGATTTCTATATTGAAGGCGGAGCCAATGTGACGATCGTGGCGGGTTGCGGGATCCATAATGCGGGCTGCGACGCTGCGAGGCATGATGGAATTCACGCGTTTCATGTCGGAAAGGGCGCTACGGTAACCTATGCGGAGAAGCATTATGGGGAAGGGGAAGGAACGGGCGAGAAGATATTGAACCCGGTCACTCAGATCTATTTGGAAGAGGATGCGGTATTTAAATTGGACACGGCCCAAATTGGGGGTGTTGATTCTACTGTACGCAAGACAGAGGTTACCTTGGGCGAAAATGCCAGGCTGAATGTGATGGAAAAGCTGATGACTCATGACAGCCAAACGGCGGTATCGGATATGACGGTGGAACTGAACGGAGCAGGAAGTTCCGCGCAGATTGTTTCACGTTCCGTGGGAAAAGGGAATTCCGTGCAGACGTTTCATCCCATTGCGGTTGGAAATGCGCTTTGTCATGCGCATATACAGTGTGATTCTATTATCATGGATAACGCGAGGATCTCATCCATTCCGGAGATTGATGCCAGAAATATCGACGCGCAGATCATCCATGAAGCTGCGATTGGCAGGATCAACAATGAACAGATTTTGAAACTGCGCACATTCGGCCTGACGGAAGAAGAGGCGGAAGCGGTGATTATTGAAGATTTTCTGGCCTGAAAATACAGTTTACGGGCGGTTCCTTATAAGCATGCTGTGCAAAAGGGGCCGCCCGTTTGAACAATATGGCCTCACAGGCTGAGCCTGCATATTGGGGGCTGGCATTTCTGTACAACTAAGGAAGCCATGGGAGAGGATGAATGCTGAGGGGAAAAAACGGGGATTCAAAAGGGAACTGATATACATCGCTTTGCCGATTATTCTGCAGAATTTGCTGTCCGCTGCAGTCGGTTCAGCGGATACGCTCATGCTGAACTATGTGGGGCAGAACGAGATGGCGGCTGTATCCCTTGCAAATCAGCCGCAGTTTGTGCTGAACCTGTTCTATATGGGCCTGACATCGGGTACGGGCATCATGATGGCACAGTATTTGGGGAGCGGTGACAGAGAGGCGGCCGGCAGCATTTTTCGTTTGGCGCTGCGGCTGACGGCGGTGATTTCCTCCGCCTTCGCCATATGCACGGTGTGCCTGCCCCAGATGGTGATGCGTATTTTTACGAATGATGGCTCCCTGAT
>USKC01000032.1 GCA_900555195.1 uncultured Lachnospiraceae bacterium | reverse complement strand
TATTTCTTTCTGTTTCCCTTAGACGAAGGGTTATGTTTCACTTCTTTGATTGGAATATTCGCAAACAACACCGGCCCAGCAGCTCCGGCATCCGCGTCCGCGTTGGTCTCAGAAATCTGAATGTCAAGCCCCTGCGCGTCAATATCCATATATTTGGAAATCACTTCAATGATATCGTTTTTGATCATCTCCATCACTTCCGGGGAACAGTTCACCCGATCCGATACCAACAGCAATTTCAGCCGGTCTTTCGCCACTTCGCTGGAACTTTTTCTGTTAAAAAAATCAAACAGTCCCATGATCATCCTCCCCCTAGTTCATCCTGAAAAGTCCCTTGAGTTTTCCAAGCACCCCCTTGGAAGTGTCCAGATCCATAAAAGGAACCTCTTCCCCGGTGATTCTCTTGCAAATATTCGCATAGGCATGGCCCGCAGGAGAATTGCCCCCCACCAAAGGCTCACCCTGGTTTGTGGATACAACGATCTGCTCGTCATCCGGGATCACGCCGATCAGCGGAATGGAAAGGATATCACAGACATCCTCCACCTTCAGCATGTCTCCGCGCTTTACCATATCCATGCGGATCCTGTTGATGATGAGATCAATGCGCCCCATCTCGTTCGCTTCCAGAAGTCCCACAATTCGATCCGCGTCGCGGATGGCGGATACCTCCGGGGTGGTAACCACGAGCGCCCTGTCCGCTCCTGCGATCGCGTTTTTAAATCCCTGCTCGATTCCTGCCGGGCAGTCCAGAAGCACATAATCGAACTCCTGGCGAAGCTCTGCGATCAGTTCTTTCATCTGTTCAGGCGTCACCGCATCCTTTTCTCTGGTCTGTGCAGAAGGAATGAGGCACAGTTCCGGATACTTTTTATGTTTAATCATCGCCTGTTTCAGGCGGCACTTCCCCTCGACCACATCCACCAGGTTATAGACGATACGATTCTCCAGCCCCAGCACCACGTCCAGATTTCTCAGGCCGATATCCGTATCGATCATCACAACCTTCTTATTCAGCATCGCCAGGCCTGTGCCCACATTCGCAGTCGTCGTGGTCTTGCCGACGCCGCCCTTTCCCGATGTAATTACGATCACTTCACTCATCTTTTATCTTCCTCCTGATGTTATTTTTACAGCGTATCCAGAAATCCTTTCGTCATGGGCTCTATGCAGATATTTCCGTCCCTGACCAGTGCCACCTGCGGGGCACCGCTTCCGTCAGTCCTCTCCCTTTTCAGAAAGCGCTTCTTTTCTTTCTCCTTATCCGGGCTCTTGGCGATAAAGTCGCCGATCTGCAGCTGGATCGGCTTCATGTCCAGAGCAAAAATAAAACAGCCGCTGTCCCCTCCTGCGCCCGCAAATGCATTGCCGCGCAAGGAACCTAAGATTACAATATTTCCCTGAGAAATGATCCGTGCGCCCGGATTTACATCCCCGATCAGCGTCACGTTGGATGCGCTTTCCAGAATCTGCCCCGAACGCAAATTTCCTTTATAAAAATCCGATTCCAAGCCGGAAGTCTCCCCTTCCGGCTGCATGGAAGCAGCACGGGCGCCCATTTCCGCAGACGCCTGCTCCACTCGCCTTCTCATCCGCTCTTCTCTCTGCTCATCCCTGTCCATGATGCAGACAATCTCAAGGGTGGAGTTGGCCATAATCGTATCAACAATTTCCTGTTCTTCTTTCTCGGAAAGTGCTCTTCCCTCAAAGGAAATCGCCATCCGCGCTTTGCTGAAGAACTTCTCTGTGCCTTTGAATTTCTCTCCTATGCTCTTAAGCAGTTCCGGAAACGGCAGCTGATCATTCAGAATCAGATGAATGCCGTATCTGTTGCTCTTAACTATTACGTCGTTCGCCATATCCTCCTCCACATTCCATTCGCCGCCTCCGCAGATGGTACGGCCATTCTAAGCAATTATACCTTTTCTTCACAAATCTGCAAAGGTTTTTCTCGAATTTTGTCAAATTTTGTGTTACTGTCCAGCTATCCCATGTTATACTGAAATCATGAAAAGGACAAGACAATTCTTCGATTGTTTTGGGAAGGGGGAAAAAGTGAAAGTAAAACGCTTTCACTCTTCCTGGTTTGCATGCGCGCCAAGGCGCGCAGAGAGGAGCAAATATGGCAAAATATCGTTGCAGCGTATGCGGCTACATCTATGATGAGGAGCAGGAGAAAGCTCCGTTTTCAGACTTGAAAGAATGTCCGGTCTGCCATCAGAGCGCGGAGAAATTTGTGCTTTGGAAAGAAGAAGCAGCAAGCACAGCCAGTCTGCCCGCCAGAGAATTAAAGTTGGATTATCCCAAAGAGTTCGTACGGGAGGATAATACCTGCCGGTATATGAAAGAAATCCATGAAATGGCCGTATCCGGCAAGAGCATATCCGCCGCCATGGGAACGCGCCTTCCGATGCCTGGCTGGGATGATATTCTCATTCTCGGTGCGCAGCTGGATCCAATGCCTTTGGACGAGCACGCAGAAGTCTGCACCACCACCGTGATCGGCCCGCGGGCTGCAAAGCCGCTCGTCCTGGAGAATCCGGTCTATATATCCCATATGTCCTTCGGTGCCCTGTCCAAAGAAGCCAAAATATCTCTGGCCCGCGGCTCCCGTATGGCGCACAGCGCCATGTGCTCCGGTGAGGGAGGGATCCTTCCGGAGGAAATGCAGGCAGCGGACAAGTATATCTTTGAATATGTAGGAAACCTCTACAGCGTAACTCCGGAGAACCTGCGCAATGCGGATGCCATCGAAATCAAAATCGGCCAGGGAACCAAACCAGGTATGGGCGGTCATCTGCCTGCCGAGAAAGTAACAGAAGAAATCAGCCGAATCCGCAACAAACCGATGGGAAAGGACGTGATCGCCCCTTCCCGTTTTCCGGGCATCGAAACCAGGGAGGATCTGAAAGCGCTCGTGAGCCAGCTGCGAATGGCCTCTGAAGGCCGCCCGATCGGCATAAAAATCGCTGCCGGGCGCATCGAACGGGATCTGGCTTTCTGTGCCTATGCTGAACCGGATTTCATTACCATCGACGGCCGCGGCGGGGCCACCGGCTCCTCTCCGCTGCTGCTTCGGGACTCTTCCAGCGTTCCCACCATCTATGCTCTGCACCGCGCGAGAAAGTATCTGGACAGCATCCAATCAGACATCAGCCTGGTCATCACGGGCGGCCTTCGGGTCTCTTCCGATTTCGCCAAGGCCATCGCCATGGGGGCGGATGCCATTGCTGTCGCCTCGGCCCCGCTCATGGCCATGGCCTGCCAGCAATACCGAATCTGCGGCACCGGCATGTGCCCCATGGGAATCGCCACGCAGGATGAAGAACTGCGCGGCCGTCTGAATCAGGACGCCGCAGCGGCAAGGGTTGCGAATTTCCTGAATGTATCTTTGTCAGAGTTAAAAATGTTCGCCCGCATCACAGGACATGCCAATCTTCATGACCTGTCCGTGGACGATCTGTGCACAATCAGCCGGGAGATCAGCGAATTTACGGATATTCCCCACGCCTGATCTAGGATTGGGACGTCGATTCGCCCTCTTCCAGCCCCTGCGCGATTCTCTTATATATGAGTTCCACTTCCTCGGGCTTCAGGAAACGCCGGTTCTGACGCACGATCTGGCCTACCGCTGCAGCGAATCCCTGCAGCGGCAGCGCCCATCGGTTGTCGCCCATATATCCCGCGGTTCGGAGCTGTCCGTCGGAGCCATATACCGCTATGGAGTAAAATGGGAGCTTTGGCATATCCCGAAATTCCCATTGGAGCCTGTCCAGAAAGCGCTTATTGCTCAAAAACGGGTTGCTGATATAATTTTTGCAGGGAAACAACCATCCTTCCCTGTATATCTGCTTCCAGTATCTGCCGGAAGGATTTCCCTCAATTATCCCATCCAGATTTCTCGCATCCACCACAAAGATTCCGGATTCATGGATGAACAAAACCACTGACTTTCCTCCCTCTTCTCTCCGGACAATCCGGAATGCAGGGAGTATCCGCTTATACCCTGCAACCTGCCTGAAGATATGGCAGATCTCTCCGGCACAGCTTTCAGGAGACACAAAGGCGCAGTCATAATAGGAACTGTGACTGTATTTTTCATCATATGGATTATAATAGCGCCTTCGCTTATAATACCAGAGTATCACCAAAACCAATATCAGCACATATACCATGTCTGTTTCCTTTCCCAGCCCCGCCCCATCTGTACAGGCATCAGGGTTTGGAACATCTGCCGAACCCCATCCGCAGTTTCTCATTCAAACAGCTCCATCGCCCTTTTCTTCCTCTTCTCCACCGTCATGCAGGCGCCCTTTTCCCGTTTTCGGAACGCCCTCCCAGTCCGAAAGGAGGCTTGCCACCGCCGCTTCATACTCGGTAAGGCGCTGCGCCTTTCGGATCTGCTTAAGCTGCCGGGAAGAATCCGGAAACAACCGGATGAGGTAGAACCAGAGTTCTTTCATCTTAAACAAAACATCCCTTTCTCCGGACAGCACATGCCCATATTCGTCCGCCAGCCGCCCCAGAAATTCCTCCAGTTCAGAGGCGGACAGCGCCGGGCCGCCGAGAAGCTGCCGCAGCAGCGCCGGATTGGACAGGATGCCCCTTCCCAGCATCAGCCCATCCGTTTGCGGAAACCGCTTTTGAAAGGCTTCCACATCCTCCACACAGAACAGATCCCCGTTATAGATCACCGGGCAGGACGACAGTCTCTGCGCCATGGCAAAGGCATCCCAATTCGGGCGGTTGGCATAATAATCCTCCCGGACACGCGGATGAACAATGAGTTCCTTGAGCGGATAGTCATGATAAATCTCCAGCAGCGGCCCAAATTCCTCCGCGTCTTCCATTCCCAGACGCGTTTTTATGGATATTTCTATGGTTGTCCCTGCAGCTGCCTTTGCATTTAGCGCATCAAAAATCCCCTCCAGCAGACGCTTGAGCATTTCCGGCTCCCCCAACAGCCCCGCTCCCTTTTTCTTGGAGACTACGGTGCCAGAAGGGCAGCCCAGATTCAGATTGACTTCTTTATAGCCATATCCCGCGAGTTCTCTGGCCGTGCGCACAAAGTCCTCCGCCTGATTGGTCAAAATCTGAGGGATCACTTCCATCCCCTGATTATTTTCCGGCAAAATCTCCCTTTTGTCCCGCCCGCTCAGCTTCTTTCCCTGTTTCGGCGCAAGAAAAGGGGTCATGTATTTGTCAAAGGAAGGGAAAAGAGAATGATAGGTTTTCCGATAAATATAACCGGTGATCCCCTCCATGGGCGCAAGGTAATATTTCATGGTTCTCCTTCCTCTTTCAGACAGAATCCCCACACGCCGTTCGACAGTTCTCCTGCAGCGAACCGGCGGCATGCTCCATTGATGATCGCCTCATATACATGGAAGCGACGCAGGTTTCCATAGCGCGGATCTCCAAAGCAGGCAACCTCTCCTGTACTCTTCCACTCATACTCGAATATATTCACGCCGAAAAGCTGGCACGCGCCATCCAGGCCTGATTTTTCAAACTTCCATTCCGTTTCGGCAGCATAACCCATAGCTTCCTTCTCCCAATTCCTGCTTCTCTGATCGGAAAGCAATTTTGCTTATTATTATACCGATTTGAACGTATGATTGCAATTCAAGTATTTGTATCCTTAGGCGGGGACTGGTTCCCCCATTCCAAGGGGACTGAGATCCCGGCCTTCCCTGCCCTCTGCAGGCGCAATCCGGACTTATTTTTCAAGGGGCCTCTAAAAACGCCAGCACTTACGCGCTGTCCTTTGGCGCGTTAGTACTGCTGCGTTTTTAGCGGAACGCAAGTGTCCCCTGGGAAAATAAGTCCGGATTGCGCCTGCAGAGGGCAGGGAAGGCCGGGATCTCAGTCCTCTCGGAATGGGGAAACCGGACGCACGCCAGAGGATACAAATACAGCGCAGCAGAACACAGAGGGCTTCAGGCAATCGATTGGTTTGAAAGGCTGTATTGATATTCATCCGCGGTTGAGATAAGATAAAGAGAATCTTTTTAGAAAACGCTCTAAGTACAACTGATGAGATGCGATCGGCAAAAAAGGAGGAAGGCTGAACCTTATGATTGATAAAATACTGATTCGGGGCGCACGGGTGCATAATTTGAAAAATATTGATGTAGATGTTCCATTGAATCAAATCGTAGGAATCGCGGGGCGTTCCGGTTCGGGCAAGTCTTCTCTGGCCCTGGGGGTGTTGTATGCAGAAGGATCCAGGCGGTACCTGGATGCGCTTTCCACCTATACCAGGCGGAGGATGACGCAGGCATCCCGGGCAGAAGTGGATGAGGTGCTCTATGTGCCGGCGGCCCTTGCGCTGCATCAAAGGCCGGGCGTTCCGGGCATCCGCAGCACCTTCGGCACGGGCACAGAACTTTTAAACAGCCTTCGCCTGATGTTTTCCAGGCTGGCCAGCCATAGATGCCCCAATGGCCATTATCTGCCTCCCACCCTTAAGGTGGCTGCAGGCTTGGAACTGACCTGCCCCGAATGCGGCGCCACCTTTTTCGCCCCTTCTGCGGAGGAACTGGCCTTCAATAGCCAGGGCGCCTGCCGAACCTGTGACGGAACCGGCGTCGTCCGTACGGTAGATCGCTCCTCCCTGGTTCCGGACGAATCCCTTTCCATTGATGAAGGTGCCGTTGCCCCCTGGAACTGTCTGATGTGGTCTCTGATGACGGACGTCTGCCGCGCTATGGGCGTGCGCACGGACGTCCCTTTCCGGGAACTGACGGAACAGGAAAAACAAATCGTCTATGACGGCCCGGCCGAAAAGAAACGCATCTTTTATAAGCCCAAGAACTCCAATCAGGCCGGGGAACTGGATTTCACTTACTTCAATGCGGTCTATACCGTTGAAAATGCCCTCTCCAAGGTGAAGGATGAGAAGGGGATGAAACGGGTGGAGAAATTCTTAAAACAGGAAGTGTGCCCGGACTGCGGCGGCACACGATTATCCGAAAACGCCAGAGCGCCGAAGCTTTGCGGCATCGGCCTGGATGAAGCCTGCCAGATGACTCTCACGGAACTGTCCGCATGGGTGGGTGCCCTCCCGGCTTCTTTGCCGGAAGAAATGCAGCCCATGGCTTGCAGCATCTGTGAATCCTTTCATACGGCCGCAAGGAGGCTCCTTGATCTGGGCCTCGGCTATCTGACTCTGGATCGCTCCTCTTCCACGCTTTCCACCGGAGAACGGCAGAGGATGCAGCTGGCCAGGGCGGTGCGCAACCGGACCACCGGCGTCCTGTATGTGCTGGATGAGCCCTCTATTGGCCTTCATCCATCCAACATCGACGGACTGACCGGCGTGATGCGGGATTTGATCGCCGACGGCAATTCCGTTCTGCTGGTCGATCATGACACGCAGATCCTAAAAGAGGCTGACTGGCTGATCGAAATGGGGCCTGGAGCGGGCGCCGATGGCGGATATGTGATCGCAGAAGGCACTCCCGCTGCGCTTTCCCAAAATCCCCAATCACAAATCGGCCCTTTTCTCTCCGGTTCCAGCGCCCCATCCCGGAAGCGGGCGGCATCTGATGAACTGTTCGCACAGGGAAGCATCCGCCTGTCCACCGGCCCGATTCATACGGTCAGTCCCCTCGACGTCTCCCTGCCCAAGGGCCGCCTGACCGTGGTGACCGGGGTCTCCGGTTCCGGCAAGACAACCCTGATCCTGGAAAGCCTCGTTCCCGGCCTGGAGGCTGCCATCTGCGGGAAAAAACTGCCCGCACATGTGCGTTCGGTGGAAGCCTGCGGCATCGGGAAAGTGAAACTGATTGATGCCACGCCGATCGGCATCAACATACGCTCAACGGTGGCCACCTATGCAAACGTTCACGATGAATTGAGAAAGGTTTTCGCCAGAACGGCGGATGCCAAAGCACACGGTTTTAAGGCCGGGGACTTTTCTTATAACACAGGCAGGCTGCGCTGTCCCGTCTGTGACGGAACCGGCAGCATCAGCCTTGATGTGCAGTTCCTTCCGGATGTGGAGATCTCCTGTCCCGCATGCTATGGTTCCAGGTATGCAAAAGAGGCTTCGCAGATACGATACAAAAATAAGGAAGGGGACGATTACTCCCTTCCGGAACTGATGGCAATGGATGTCAGCACTGCATGCAGGACCTGCGGCCCTCTCAAACTTGTCCATCAAAGGCTGCAGACGCTGCAGGATCTCGGGCTCGGATATCTGACCCTGGGTGAAGATACGCCCAGCCTCTCCGGCGGAGAAGCGCAGCGTCTGAAGCTGGCAGGTGAGATGGGCAGGGCGCAGTCCGATGCGATCTTCATTTTCGATGAGCCTACAATCGGGCTGCACCCGCTGGATGTCGCCACGCTTTTGGATGTGTTCCAAACGCTGATCGATAACGGGGCCACTGTGGTGGTGATCGAACACGATCTGGATGTGATCCGCAGCGCCGATTACATCATCGATATGGGACCACAAGGCGGTTCGGAGGGCGGCCGGATCGTAGCTGCCGGAACCCCGGAAGAGATCAAACGGGCTCCGCAAAGCCGCACAGGAAAGTATCTGTAATGACTGCCCACACGATGCCAGATAGCCCAGCTGCTGCCCTTTTGACTGATTATTCAACCGTTACAAGATATTGCAATAAATAGTAATTGGTAATTATTGTGCTGGCTGATACTCCCTAAAGTATCTTCCAACACTAAATTCTGAGCGCCCCTATATATTTATAGAACGTATTCAAATAATAATATTCATGGGCCTATGGCCAGGAACACAAAGTCGAATTGGGACTTTTGATAATACTCTCTATCTTATCCTATATGATATGACAGGCTTTTTTTAGTGTACCGATCAACTCAGTCAGATAATCTGCAATCTCCATGGCGTCCACATGTTTCTGCCGCCTGTATGCTTCTATCTTAGCAGTCGGCGGATATGCCATGGGAACTCCCGCTTCCAGCAAATTGGCAGCGTATTCGCAGGCTTCCAGTAATTCCTCCACATCCCGTTCATGATCGAAGCCCTGACTCTGTCTGACAGCCTTCAAAGTTCTCTCCGCTAAAATACATACCCTCTTGACATAATCTTCCTGATTCACATCAGAACGGATAGCACTTTCTCCTCTATTACGGAAAAAGCCATAGATTGCAGATACAATAGATGGATCCCGCACGGTTCCATCCGGATAAACTACACCGTGTACCCGCGACCACATATCTTTACCGATCATCAGTTCAAACAGATACCAGCCAATCTGATATTCATTATGCAGTTCAATAGACATGTCGTAAGGGTTAGCTCTTGCCAAGCAACACATTTCATTGTCCAGAACAGGCTTTCCATATTTCTCTCCTAAATTCTTGGCATATTCCAGCGTTTCACGGATACGCCTGCGGGTTGGGAAGTAATCGTGGAACACAATCACATCCACCAGTTCTGCCGTCCGGCTAGGCTCTGTTTCAAAAATGAAAATATTTCCTATACCTATATCATGCACCGGATCTTTGCTTTTCACATATTTGCAAAAATGGCGGACAATTTCCCATGTTTTTTCCTGCCTATAACGCAGCAATTCCATATCGGGACGTTCCTGATAATCCTGCACATAGGAAGGTTCCTCATCATACCAGGTGACAAAATTATCGGTATAGCCAGGCTCATTCGCAATATCCCAGAACAGAAGCCCCTCTTCCTGGCCAATGGCATCATACAGTGCATCAAAATAACGCTCTCCAATATACCAACAAGAAGGATCCTCCAATGTCTTATAGATCGGCTTGAGCCCTGATTCCAACATAAATCCTTTCCAGGGAAGTTCGTCTTCCCGGAAACGGAAGCCCATAAAAATGATTGGATTCGTGGAAATTCCATGCTTCCATGCGGTCTGTATAAAATCTTTTACATTAGCAAGAAATCGTTCCGGATTCTCCTTATAAAAATCATAACTCAGAAAAATCCGTGCACTGTTGAGCGAAAGCCTTTCGGCATATCCCATGTCCCTATCCACCACGTCATGGTGATAATTGGCCCAGAAATCCCGATCATTGACCGCATCCGGCTGCGTATAATTAAACCCTCGCAATGATTGATAATTTACTGTTTTCTTCATATTTCCCCTTCCCACACTGTGCGCATATCTTTTTAGGAGGCTTATTCCCTTCTTCCTGCATCCGATTATATAAAATCCGGCATCAAATGACAAGATATCCTTGAACTTCTCCCCCAAATGTATAGCAGCACCCGTCTAGTCGATTAGAATTCTTTTCTATCCTTTTACACCGCCCAGCGTAATTCCCTTGACAAAATTGTTTTGAACAAACGGATAGATCACCAGCACGGGCAGTACCCCTGCAATCGCCATGGCCATCCGTACAGAAACGGTGGGCAGTTCCGCCAGAAGGGCCGCCGCATTCGCGTCGCTGGACTGGGTCAAATATTGAATGTTCTGTACAATCCGATTCAGCAGATTCTGTATGGAATACAGATCCTGGCGTCTATTGAGATAAATATATCCGTTGTTCCAGTCATTCCAGTAAGCGATTCCGGAAAAAAGGCCAATCGTGGCGATGATCGGTTTGGCGAGAGGCACTGCAACCCGAAGGAACGTCTGCGTCTCGCTGGCCCCGTCAATATATGCCGCGTCAAGGATCTCATCCGGAATGCTGGATGAAAAGTACGATTTCATCAGCAGGATATTGAATCCGTTCGTTACCAGGCTTGGGATCAGAAGGGCCCAAAAGGTATCTTTGATATGGAACACGTTCACATAGTTGATATAGGTGGGCACCAAGCCCCCGTTAAACAGCATCGTAAAAAATACATAGAAGGTCATCGCCGCCCTTCCCGGAATATCCTTTTTGGAAATCGCATAGGCGAGCAGCGTGGTAACGCATAAAGAAAGTACCGTCCCTGCCGCAGTCAGTTCAAAAGAAACCGCATAGGAACGGACAACCTGCGGATTTTCCAGAAATATATATTCATAGGCTGCGATGCTGAGCTTCTCCGGAAAATAGCTGTATCCGTTCCGGATCAGCGTATTATTGTCCGTAAAAGAAGAGATAATCACTAAAAGCAGCGGAGCCACAGCCAGAATTGTCATCAGGCACATGACTAAGTTGCCGATCATTTGAAAGCGTTTTTCATCTTTTGATTTCATATTTGCTCCCATCTGCGCGCCGCGGCGCGCTATGAACCTCTACGGCGGATCACAGGATTTGCGGCGCTTCGGCGCAAATCCCGATTGGAAAATGTACCGTCGAACACATTTTCCAATCATTCTTTCCTTTTCAGAAAAGCGCGCTGTCCGGATCAATCCGGCGGACAATCAAGTTCGCTGACATAACGAGGAGGAAACCGACAATAGACTGATAAACGCCCGCAGCCGTCGCCATAGGCATATCGTTTCTTTCCAGCAGCCCCCTGTATACATAAGTGTCAATCGTCTGCGTCACAGACAGCAGCGTTCCGCTGCGCTGAGGCACCTGATAAAACAGACCGAAATCAGAATAAAAAATACGGCCGATTGCGAGCAGCACCATCATAATGATCGTAGGCTTCAGCAGAGGCAGCGTGATCTTGGCAATCTGCTGCCATTTGGAAGCTCCGTCGATAGCAGACGCCTCATAAATCTCCCTGTCGAAGCTGAGAATGGCGGAAAGGTATACGATGCAGCTATAACCTACGCTTCTCCATGTCTGCACGAATACCAGAATAAAGGGCCAATATCCCGGTTCGTTATACCAGGATACCGCATCCAGCCCGAACATCGGGAAAATCGCATTGTTCAAAAAGCCATGTTCCGCGCTCAGGAAAGCAAAGACCAGATAACTGATGATTACCGTCGACAGGAAGTGAGGCAGCAGGATGGTGGATTGATACACCTTCTTCCATCTGCTGGTAAGTTCTGACAGAATGATGGCGATCGCAACGGAAATCATCACATTGCAGATAATAAACAATATGTTGTAGCCCAGCGTGTTTCGCGTAATTATCCAGGCATCCTGCGTTTTAAACAGGTATTCAAAATTTTTCAGTCCGATCCAGGGAGAGCCCCAGATCCCTTTTCTTGTAGAATACTTTTTAAATGCCAGCACCAGTCCCGGCAAAGGCATGTAATTATTGATAAACAGGTACGCCAAGCCCGGCAAGGCCATAAGATATATGGGAATATACCTCTTAGCAAGCCTTAATTTTTTCTTCGGATCCTTTTTGATTCTCATTGTCTGTGCCATAACGCCCGCCTTTCTATTACGAAAGGGGAACAGGAATCCTGGATTCCTATTCCCCTTTCCTCCCCGCCATATCCGGCGCCATTTTTATTTATTCAATCCCATTTTCCGCCGCCCATTCATTCAGGGCTTCTGTTTTTGCTTCGATATAGGTTTCCAGTCCCGCAGCCTCCAGCCTTTCATTGAGTTCCGGAATGCCGACCGCAGGATCAATCATGCCGAAGAGCAGTCCATTGGCATATTCCAGCCATACATTGGTCAAAGCGGTATATTCCGTGCTCACTTCTGAAGAATCGAAGCTGAATCCCAGCGCCTTGGATTTTAAAGCCGTATTATTAAATTCAATAGTTTGTTCCCAGAGGTCTATGTCGTCGCCTACCCGTACATGAGTAGTATATTCGCAGGGCAGCGCCCAGGCAGGCAGCATATTGTAATAATCTGCGTTATCCTCGTTGATCCCCTCCGGGAAAGTGGCATGCCCGTCTTCCGTCAGCACATAGTCCACACCCTCTTCTCCCCATAGAAGCAGGTTCGTCACCGTAGGAGAGGTGTACAGATCATTGAGCACCACCATCGCCGCTTCTGGAGATTCCGTATTGGAATTAATGCTCCAGGCCGCCGTAGAAGCAGCTTCGCCGCGCACAAAATTTTCCCCCAGCTGGAACGCGATGGAATCACGGTCTCCCCTTTCCACCTCTTTCTGCCTTACAATCCCCGGCTTTCCGCCCGTCGTATCGCTCATCAGCGTTCCCGCAATGATCTGCGCGCCGCCGCTTTGCGTTTCCGTAGCAGCATCTTTGGAAATATACCCCGCCTGCTGCCACTCATACATCAGTTCGCAGTACTCTCGGAACATGTCGCTGGTAAACAGGTTGGAAACTTCCAGGCTATTGGCGGGATCCAGAAGCACTCCGAAATTATCCCCTCCAATCGGATCATAGAGGAATTTCTGATTCAAATACTGATAGCCCCAAGGATAGATGACGTTGACATCCGGATACGCTTCATGGAGCTGTGCGAACAAATCCGTCATTTCTTCGATCGTAGCCGGATTGCAGGCCTCCGGGTCAATGTCGGAATAATCATAACCGATCCCGTCCAGGTAGGACTTATCGAAGACGATGCACCACATGCCCGTCGCCAGGTCGCGCATACACGGGATCCCGCACAATGCCCCATCTACCACGCAGCCTCTCAAAAAGACCGGATCTACAAGTTCCAAAATATCTTTTCCGTAATTGTCAATCAACCCGTCCTGATAAAGATCATAGGTGCTTTCATTCGCAACGGTATTGGAAAATCCCAGCATGCCGGAACAGAAAATATCAAGCTGCTCCCCAGAAGACAGCATCATGTTCATGCTCTGCGGATAATCCGCCATGAGCGCCGTTACAAACTGAACGTCAATGTTGTAGTTTTCCATATAATATTCATTGACTTTTTCAAAGATCCGTTCTTTTCCTGCCACAGAATCGTCTCCGCAGTACAGGCCCACTACGATCGTTTCTCCGCCGAAATCTGTTACCAATTCTCCCTCCCCGCCTTCCCCAGAAGACGCGGAAGCGGCCGTTTCTTCCTCATTTTCCCCGCATCCGGTAATCAGGCTTATGACGAGCATCGTACCCATTAAAAGCGCAAGTATCTTTTTCATGCGAAACCCTCCTCTCATCTTATTGTTTGCTTTTTAACCGGCCGGTTTTTTTATATTTTTATTATAGCTGGTCTGAATCAGAGAAAAAATCCATATCTCTTAGCTGTTATTTCAATATTCTGAGATACCCCTCCCCTTCATAGTTTCGCCGGGCTCTGCCTTTCGGCAGGCCCGGAGAAACCTGTCAGCCCATATCCTTCCGTTAGTACAAGCAGTAATATTCCTGAAGTTTCCGAGATACCTCGTAAGCGAATCTTCTGATCTGTGTCCGGTCTCTCTCTTCCTCCGGCGTCCGCAAAAATGCAAGCAGCTTGACGGACGGCGGTTCATCCATCGGTACGATCTCGCAGCATTCCAAAATATTCACGCAGGCCTCGGCTGCTTTCAGGATCTCGTCCGTAGACGCCTCATATTTGGTGAACAGGCTCTGTTTGTCTACCGCCAGCGCCTTCTTCACCCGCTCCACCGCGGCCGTAGCATATTCCTCCCTGTTTCCCTGCGGAAGCACCCTGGTATCTGTCCTGTTCCGGTAGAATCCAAACATCGCAGCGACAATGGAAGGATCCCGGATGGTTCCGTCTGGATAAACGATTCCGTGCAAAGGAGCCCAGAACCCCTCGATGACCAGATTAAACAGATAATAACCATAATGGAACTCCTCACAGAACTGCAGTTCCAATTCATAGGGATTTGCCCTTCCAATACAGCCTGTCTCATTGTTTATTACAGGTTTCCCGCCCTGCGCCTTCGCACATTCTCCCGCGTACTCATAGACCTTCCGAATATCCTCTCTGGTCGTCAGATAATCATGGAAGGCGATGACGTCCACCAGATCCGCCGTAGAATCCAGATGCTCCTTCAGCTCATGCCCCACCGTAATCGGTGTATCGTCATCCAATTCCCTCACCAGCTGACACTGAAGGCGCAGATCATGTCTGATTTTCCGGTACCGCTCCTCATATTCCCCAGCAGGACAGTTTCTCAGGTAGTCATTGCAAAACGGTTCATTATAAACATCCCACATCAGCAGGTTCGGTTCGTTTTTCAGCGTACGGATCATCGCGGAAAGATAAGCGCGCCTTTCCTCCCATTCCCGCTCTGTCAAGCATTCATAGCTGCGGATCTGATTGCCGCTGGAAAAAACAGGCATCACGCTGATCCCGTGCGAAGCGCACAGACGAGTATACTCCAAAACCCGTTTTTCCGTTGCCTCCGGATCCCGGCGCCAATCCTCTTCCCCGATCCAGGTGCGTACTGAATTGACATACAGTCGTTTTGCATAGCCCAGCTCCCGATCCAGCTGTTCCATAGAAGCGCCCTTTCTCGGTCCGTGATGGACGCCCCGAATTTCACTGTAATCCGATTTTACCCTGTCTTTCCAACTTTTCATAAATCCCCTTCCTTTCTCTCTTTCCTCTTCTTCCGTCATACAGGTTACTCCAGCACCTGCAGCAGCTTCCTCCTGTAATCCGAAGTGAGTCTGCACTCCCGATCGATGCGAAGGATCTTCTGAGCGTTCGCCGTATACTGCGGCCATTCCATTCCAGGTATGGAAGGATTGCCTGTACGGACAAACGCCGCCCAAGCGTTCGCCTGAATCCTGGACGCATTTTCGCAGAACGGATACCTTACGATCCGAAACTGCAGGGCCAGATCAGACACATGCCAGGCGTAGGACTTCTCCTTTTCCACAGTATCCGGAACATCCAGCGCATTATAATAAGCATATACGGGAGCGCCGCCCACGACGGCCCTCTCCAAAGCATGATAATAGGCTCCC
>USKC01000031.1 GCA_900555195.1 uncultured Lachnospiraceae bacterium | reverse complement strand
CGTGAAAAGATGAGGGACTTTGTGGAAAACTATCTCATGACGGCCAGGGACTATGCAGAATTCGGCGCATATGAGGAAGCGGTATCGCTTCTGGGACTGTGCACGAAAGAATATCCGCTGCGGTATTATTATGAAGCCTTTTACACAGACAGGCTGACAGGAAAAACGGAAGGACGGGGTGAGGCATCCGACCGCCGGAAAAGAGAGGAAGCGGTGGCGGAATGCCTGAGAAAGGCAGAGGCTGCAGAACCGGATTACTGCTTCCCCAACAAGCTGGAAGATATCGCAGCGCTTTCCTTTGCGATCGAAAAGGGATGTACGGCCAAAGCTCCCTATTATCTGGGAAACTTGTATTATGATAAGCTGCAGTGGGAGGAAGCGGTGCGCCTTTGGGAACTGTCCGCGCAGGCGGATCCCGCATTTGCCACGGTGCACAGGAACCTGGCCCTGGCTTATTATAATAAATGCAAAGACCCGGAACGGGCGAAGGAATCTATGGAGAAGGCATTTGCACTCAATCCCGAAGACGCGCGCGTATTCCTGGAACTGGACCAGCTTTATAAGAAGCTCGGATGGAGCTTTGAAGAGCGGTTGGCGAACTATGAAGCGCATCCGAAACTGATTGGGGAGAGGGATGATCTGTATATTGAATATATCACGCTGGTCAATCTGACCGGCGCCCCGGAGAGGGCCTATTCCCTTATCATGGGCCGCCATTTCCATCCCTGGGAAGGCGGAGAGGGGAAGATTACGACGCAGTATACACTGTCCCTGCTGTTCCAGGCCAAACGTGCCCTGGAAGCAGAAAAATACGGCCAGGCAGAAGAACTGCTGCGCAGCGCGCTTTTTTATCCGGAGAACTTGGGAGAAGGAAAGCTGGAAGGGACGAAGGACAATCATATCTACTATCATCTCGGCCTTGCCCTGAAGGGACAGGGACGGATAGAAGAAGCGGAAGAATGCTTCCGGCGCGCTGCGGTGGGGACGGATGAGCCCGCAGGAGCGATGTATTATAACGATCAGCCTGCTGACATGATTCTCTACCAGGGCCTTGCCCATCAGGAATTGGGAGAGACGAAAGAAGCCAAAGCGCGGTTCTGGCGTCTGATCGATTATGGGGAACGGCATCTGGAAGACGTGTGCCGGATCGAGTATTTTGCGGTATCGCTGCCGGAATTTTTGATTTTCGATGAGGATTATACGCTGAGAAACCGTTCTCACTGTTATTACCTGATGGCTTTGGGATGGCTGGGCCTGGGAGAACGGGTGAAAGCGGCAGGATATCTGAAAAAGGCGCAGGAAATCGAACCATCTCATATGATGTGCCGGGTATATGAACTGCTGACAAGATGATCCTGGTGACATAAAGAAGATGGAAGAAAACTCCCCCGCAGGAGGAAGCGGAATGATAGAAACGCTTCTCCCTGCGGGGGAGTTCCTTTATGCGATGTATAGTTTCATGCGAAAAAACTTCCGACGCGGCGGGCTGAAGCTTATCCGGCCACCAGGCCGGAGATGACATCCATGGGAATCTCCTGCGCCGGATGGAACTGCTCTCCGGATAAGTACCGGTAAATGGAGGCGAGCAGCGCCCTGGCTTCCGGATATTGCTGCAGATTTTGCAGTCCCATGGAGGAGAGAAGCAGCCTGCCCTTCCCGCAGCGGCACTCCAGAAGTTTGGCCATGGGACGCAGATAGGCATAGCTGTCCATCTCCGCGACGATTGCCTGATAACGGGCGGGCAGCAGGAAGGCGCGCTGGGAGGCCATCGGCCACCACTGCCAGTTGGAATGCGCCTCTGTGGGAAAATCTTCAAACAGCGGGTGGCCCGCATCGATGAGCTGCCCCATGCCGCCGGGCTGCTGCGGGAAGGTGCCGACAGACCAGAAATCGGTGGAGAACTGGGTGGGAATGGAGCTGGGAAGGGCCTGCGGCGTGGCGGGAGGGGTCAGGTAGACGATCCCGCCTTCTTCCAATACGCGCTGTGCTGTTTCGTCAAAGCGTTCCGTCTCATGGACGCAGTCCGGTTTCACGGGATGAACCGGAGGATAGACCCACAGAGGATAGGTATTGGAAAGGCTGCCGAGCCGTATCTCCAGATCCAGACGGCAGGGCTGCGTGACGGCATCCAGAGGGAGACGGATGGGCTCCGCTTCCGTCAATTCGCCGGGAGGGCAGGAGAGGAACGCTCCGTTCTGCGCCGCCAGGATCGTTTCTCCGGCCAGGGCAGATTCTTTGACCATACGCATTTCCGTGTGCAGCTTCAGCAGATACTGCGGGCAGCCGGAGACCGTATGCTTTCCATAGTTGGCAATTTTCACAGAACAGGAGAGCGTTTCAGTGCTTTCCCAGGTATAGCGGGGCAGCAGAGCCAACGGCAGCTGGCCGGTGAAGAAAGAAGCAAAGGCTTCGGGTGCGGCAAAGGGATAAGGCTTTGGCTCCAGGTGGGCGTCCAGCATGCCGACCAGGGCAGTGCCCTGCCCGGGGAAATCCTGCAGCCCAAGCAGGCAGATGCCGGAGAGCGCGCTGGTGCGCAGGGCGGCCTCCGCTTCTTCCCGGTAGCAGAGCCGCGCCAGTTGGCCAGAGGCTTCCACCTGTTTTTGCCATTGTTCCTGTGTGAGCCCGCTTTTTTCGACCCGTTTCTGTATGAGAGACAAGTTGGCGGGGACCGTTACTCCCTGAAACGCCTTCAGCTGGGCGAAATCGGGCAGAACCTCATATTGGCCCACTTCAAAGCTGAAGACAGGCCTGCTGTAGGCGGTGCGCAGCCGTTCCATGGAAGCGTCATAGGAGACGCTTGCGGAAGGATAGGTTCGGTTCAAATACCCTCCGGGCCTTCCCTCTTCTCCTTCGCCAGCCTTGATGGCCCGTAGGTCGGAATCATAGAAGTTCTGTGAGGTATAGAAGTCGCTTGCCGGATCGCAGCCCATATGGCCGTAGTGCACATTGGAGCCGTTGGCGTACAGGCGCGTCTGGTCTGTGCTGTGGGCCAGGCGCAGTAGCGCATCCATTCGCTCGTGACCGGTCGGCCCGGCTGCCAGTTCATTTCCGAGGGTGAGCATGACAAAGGAAGGATGATTGGCCAGCCGCAGAAGGATTTGTGTGAGCTCCGTCCGATAGTAGGAATAGCTTTCATCCGACTCAAAGGCTGTCCGGCAGTCCCAATGGGACAATTCGGGCTGCATCAGCATGCCGAGTTGATCCGCCGCCACAAATGCCGCCTCCGGAGGACAGTAGGAATGAAAGCGCATCAGGTTGACCCCGTAGGAGCGGAAACGCTTCAGCACATCCGTCCACGCATCAACGGTCATCGGCGGATGGCCTGTTTCAGGGAAGACGCAGCAGTTCGCTTCGCCGCGAAGAAAGATCCGGCGGCCGTTCAGCGCAAGCCGCCCCGTTCCGTCATCCCGGAAGCTGCGGACGCCGAAGGACACCGTGCGGCTGCCGAAAGATGCGGTACGTCTGTCAGTTTCGCCGGGGAGGGCTGCATCCTGGAAATCTTCCCCCAAACAGGGGTGAAATGCTGCGCCGCAGCCGTCGGAAGAAGGGCGCAGAACTGCCTGCAGTTCATACAGGAAGCCGTCGTCTTCGTCCCAGGCATGCAATCCCTCTGCCAGGGCAAGCTCTGAAGCCTGGAACAGATGGACACCCGCCTCATCTATGCGGACGGTCAGGCTGGCCGGGGCGGCAAGCGCGCTTGATTGCAGAAGCACCTCTCCCTCCCAGGGCCGGTCGGAAGCGATCTCGGCTTGGATCGTCAGACAGCCCTGTTCCGGATTGGGATAGACGCGCAGGTCGGATAAAAAGACAGGATGTTCTATTCGCAGACGCAGATAGCCCAGCAGGCCGTTCCAGTTGGTCTGTGTCTCATCCGTGGCCGCAGAGGAGTTGAGAATGGCGTCATAAGGCAGGCCGGGATAGCTGTTGTCAGACAAAAGGACGAGTTCATCCGCCCCATTCAGCAGGCCGGTGATCTCGAATATATGGGGCGTGGACAGAGACGGCGGAAGAAAGTGGGGCACTTCTTTTCCGTTCACCATAAGCCGAAGGCATCTGGCCCGTTCCGCTTCCAGAAAGACGCGGCTTTCCTTTGGAGGAAGAAACGTAAGATGGCGGTGCAGCTTGGCGCATCCTTCAAAAGCGTGTTTCCTCGTAAGGCGTGTGGAGATGGGATGTCCCGAACCGGCGGTGCTGTCAAAATCACTGTCATTGCCTGAAACGCTGCTGACTTCCGGTTCGGAATCCTGCATGGAAGAATCCTGCATGCCTTCCGGATTCCACAGGTTCTTGCCCGGATCCTTCGGGCCGATCCCATTCTCATCTAGGGTGCCAGGAAGATGGCAGGGATACTGCATCCCGTCCCCGATATCTGCCTGCCAGAGGCCGGATAAATCATAATACATCATAAGAAACCCTCCCTGATTCATATCATAGGTTGTCATTCGCTGATAGGCCTACTATAACATGGCGCAGGGAAGGTTGCATTCTGATTCATTGCTTTCATTTTGAGAAAAATTGCGGGACGGGGCCGTTGAAAATGCTGGGGAAAAGGAAATATTCTGGCAGCAGTTCGGGAACCATGTTATAATTTGGCTTATAAAAAAGCAGGAGACGGATATGGAAGGACAAGAGAGATTAGAGGCATTTGAAAAAATGCTGCAGGCTGTGAAGGAAAATTATAAAACTGCGGACAGCAAAATGAAGCAGCTGAAGGCGGAAGGAAAAGAGAAAACCGCCACTTATCGTCAGCTCATGGGAAATAAACTGCAGTATCAGAATATGCTTTCCTTATATGAGATATATGGCCTGCTGAAGGAAGAGGAGTGACCGTTTGGACGGGCGTTTTGGGCCGAAGCATGACGGCCTGAGCCTGTCCGGAACGTTATGGGTGACAAGGAGATAAGAGGAAGAGGGGCCCTTGAAAGGGGAACCCGGGGAGGTGTGTTATGCATTATATCAGCCATTATGAATCCCCCATTGGAAAGATTCTTTTGGCGGCGGATGATGCCGGGGTAACCGGACTGTGGTTTGAGGGACAGAAGTATTATGCCCGCGGCCTTGAGAGGGCGCATGAGGAGAAGGAAACGCCGCCGCTGGAAAAGGCAAAGCGCTGGCTGAACGTTTATTTTTCCGGAAAAGAACCTGGCTTTGCGGTTCCGGTTCATTTTGCCGGGACTGCGTTTCAGAAAGAGATTTGGGAAATCCTGTGCACCATCCCTTATGGACAGACCGTTACCTACGGATGGATTGCAAAGCGCCTTGCAGCCCGAAGAGGGCTGTCTCATATGTCCGCCCAGGCTGTGGGCGGGGCAGTCGGGCATAATGCGATTTCCATCATCGTTCCCTGCCATCGCGTGGTGGGAGCGGACGGCAGCCTCACCGGATATGCAGGAGGCATCGACAGGAAAGTGAAGCTGCTTACATTGGAAAAAGCGGATATGACGCCGCTGTACCGGCCGAAGAGGGGAACGGCGCTGTGAAGAAGAAAACGGGCGGCATGAATCAATTTGCCGACGCCCGCATACCATGTTATACTGGATTTGGAAAGTGATGACAGGTCCGTGGCGGGGAAAGCCGGAACAGGAGTGATGAGATGAGATTGGTATTTATCGGAGCGGATCATGAGGTGACGGGGAGTTGTCATTATATGGAAGCCGCAGGAAAGCACATGTTGGTGGACTGCGGGATGGAGCAGGGGGTGAATTCGTTTGAGAACGCCAAACTGCCGGTGCCGGAAGCCATGCTGGATTATGTGTTCCTGACGCATGCTCATGTGGATCACTCAGGGATGCTGCCCGCTCTGTATGCGAAAGGATTTCGCGGACAGATCTTTGCTACGCAGGCTACGGCCCAGCTGTGCGATATCATGCTTCGCGACTGTGCCCACATCCAGCAGCAGGAAGCGGAGTGGAAGAGCCGCAAAGCAAAGCGCCATGCGGGGATGGAAGTGGAAGAGCCTCCCTATACGATGGAGGATGCGGTTGGGACGATCAACCTCATTGTCCCCTGTGAATACGGAAAAGAAATTCAGGTGAGCGACGATGTCCGGATTCGGTTTACGGATATCGGCCATCTGTTGGGTTCTTCCAGCATAGAAATATGGCTGAGGGAGAATGGGATCCAGAGAAAGCTGTGTTTTTCCGGAGATATCGGCAACAAGAACCAGCCGTTGATCCGGGATCCCCAGCCGACGGCGGATGCGGATTATGTAATCATGGAATCCACTTACGGAGACAGGTATCATGAGGGAGGGCGCCCCGACTTTGCGGCTGATTTTGCGGCGGTGATCCAGGATACCTTCGATAAGGGAGGAAACGTGGTGATCCCTTCCTTTGCGGTGGGAAGAACGCAGGAAGTGCTGTATTTTTTAAGGAAAATAAAAGAAGAGAATATGGTTACCGGGCATGGGAATTTCCCGGTTTATGTGGACAGCCCGCTTGCCGTGGAGGCGACGGAGATTTTTGAGCATAATATTTATGAATGTTTCGATGAGGCGGCGATGGAACTGGTGAGGGAGGGAATCAATCCAATCTCTTTCCCGGGCCTGCATCTGTCCATCACCAGCGATGAATCCAAGGCGATTAACTTTGACGAAACGCCAAAAGTGATCGTGTCCGCCTCCGGCATGTGTGAAGCAGGCCGGATCAGGCATCATTTGAAACACAATCTGTGGAGGCCGGAGTGCACGATCCTCTTTGTTGGCTATCAGTCCGCCGGTACGCTGGGAAGGAAACTCCTTGAGGGGATAGAGGAAGTGAAGCTGTTCGGTGAGACCGTGGATGTGCGCGCCAGCATAGTGGCGTTTAAGGGGCTTTCCGGCCATGCGGATAAGAATGGCCTGATCGAGTGGCTTTCCTGCTTCAGGCAGAAGCCCAGGCGGGTGTTCATCGTGCATGGGGAAGATGCGGTCTGCACCTCCTTTGCAGGATGTTTAAAGGAAGAGTATGGTTATGAGACCTATGCGCCGTACAGCGGAACATCGTTTGACTTGATTAACAATGCATTTGAGCATGAGGCAGCTCCCGTATATAGGGAGAAAGCGGCGAGAGTGGCTGCGAACAGCGTCTATGCGAGGCTGGAGGCTGCGGGAGCCCGCCTGCTGGCTGTCATCCGCGGTGCAAAGGGGATGGCGAATAAAGATCTGGCCCGCTTTGCGGATCAGATTAACGCGCTGTGCGATAAATGGAAGTAGGAAAAGCATGCCGGAGAATGACAGAGCGCGGCGAAAATACAGAATTGAAGGAGAATACGGATGAGTCTGGCAGATATAACGTTTATCAACATGTGTAAGGATATTCTGGAAAACGGAACGAGCACGGAAGGGGAGAAGGTACGGCCGAAGTGGCCCGACGGAACGAGCGCATACACGATTAAGAAGTTTGGCGTGGTGAACCGGTATGACCTTTCCAAAGAATTCCCCATTCTGACGCTGCGCAGAACGGCTTTAAAGAGCGCGACCGACGAGGTGCTGTGGATATGGCAGAAGAAGTCCAACAACATCCATGACCTTCACAGCCATATCTGGGATGAATGGGCGGATGAAGACGGTTCGATCGGAAAGGCCTATGGGTATCAGATGGGGGTGAAGCATCAATACAAAGAGGGCATGATGGACCAGGTGGATCGGGTGCTGTATGACCTGAAGAATAATCCATTCAGCAGACGGATCATGACCAATCTGTATGTGCATCAGGATCTTCATGAGATGAACCTTTATCCCTGCGCTTACAGCATGACTTTCAATGTGACGCAGAAAAAAGGGGAAGAAAAGCTGATCCTGAACGCAATCCTGAACCAAAGATCCCAGGATGTACTGGCGGCGAACAACTGGAATGTGGTACAATATGCGGTGCTTCTGCACATGATCGCGCAGGTATGCGATATGCAGGCGGGGGAACTGGTGCATGTGATTGCGGATGCGCACATCTATGACAGGCATGTGCCCATCATTCGGGAACTGATTTCCCGTACGCCCTATCCTGCGCCCAAGTTCTGGCTGAATCCTGAGGTAAAGGATTTTTACCAATTTACCCGGGATGACGTGCGCGTGGAAGATTATGTGACGGGAGAACAGATAAAAGATATCCCTATTGCGATCTGATGTGCTTTTCTATAATAACTTAGAACCGTCTTAACTGTTACGAATTACAGTATTAAGAATGGGATATTTGCCCGGCTCTTCGGTGGAGCCGGCGGCTGCATCAGACAAAAGACGGGAAGAAAGGCGGAAGAAGGCGATGAACATTATCGTAGCTGTAGATGAGAACTGGGCGATTGGCTGCCGCGGGAATCTGTTGGTGCGCATTCCTGCGGATCATAAGATGTTCCGGCAGGAGACGCTTGGCAAGGTGGTCGTGCTGGGAAGGAAAACCATGGATACCTTTCCTGGAGGACAGCCTCTTGCCGGACGGACGAACATTATCCTCACCCGGAATCCGGATTACCAGGTAAAGGATGCGGTTGTGGTGCACTCCGTGGAAGAACTGTTGGAAGAACTGAAAAACTATGATGAAAAAGACGTCTATGTGATCGGTGGGGACAGCGTCTATAAGCAGCTGCTTCCTTTCTGTGATGTTGCGCATGTAACCAAGATCGACAGGGCGTATGAAGCGGATGCCTATTTCCCTAACCTGGATGCGGATGCAGACTGGCAGATCACGGAAAGCAGCGATGAATGCAGCTATTTTGACACAACCTACCACTTCCTGAAGTATGAAAGGAAAAAACATATCTCAGATAAATAACATGGTTCTAGGCAAGGAAAGAAGATAACAGTTCAGAACTGTCCGAACTGTTGCAGAAGAAGCGGAGAAAGACATTATGATGCAAAGATATGTGACAGAAAAAAATGTCCTTCATGAAGCGGAGGATTTCTGCCCCGGAGTCTGGGTGAATCTGACGAACCCTACCATGGAAGAATGTGCGCTTGTTTCGCAAGCCTATGATGTGGATCCGGCAGATATCCGGGCCGCGCTGGACGAAGAAGAGACTTCGCGTGTGGATGTGGGAGAAACCTATGTTCTGATCCTGTTCGATATCCCTTCCATTGAATACAGACATGGAAGAGAGGCCTATACGACGCTGCCCTTGGGCCTGATCCTGGTGGGAGAGGCGCTGATTTCCGTATGCGCAAAGGAGACGCCTGTGCTGACAGCGTTCACCGAGAACCTAGTGAAGGAATTCAGCACAAAGAAACAGGTACGGTTTATCTATCAGATTTTCTGGAGAACCTGCCTGTTGTATCAGGCGTACCTGCGGATTGTGGACCGCAGGAGGCAGGAGATAGAGGAGCATATCAGCAGTGATACGGAAGATGTGGAACTGATCGATCTGCATGAATTGGAATCCAACCTGGTCTATTTCGACACGTCCCTTCGGGCGAACAAAGTGGTGCTGGAAAGGCTGGTGCGCTATAACCGGATCAAGAAGTATCCGGAAGATCAGGAATTGCTTGAAGATGTGGTGGTTGAAAACCAGCAGGCCATTGAGATGACGCAGATCTATCGGGATATCATCAAAGGTACCCGCGAGCTTCTGGGCGTCCTCATGGATAACCGGCTGAATACAGCGATGAAATATCTGGCTTCCATTACCATCGTTATGGCAATTCCGACCATTATATCCGGCTTATATGGAATGAATGTGCGGGAAGAATGGATGCCTCTGGCGAATACGCCGTTCGGCTTTATCATCATCTGCCTGCTCACCTTGCTGATCTGTCTGATTGCGGTGAGAATTCTGAGAAAACGTAAAATGTTGTGATTTTTTGTAAAAAAACTTTTACGCTCAAAAGAATAGTGCTATAATAGGGGACAATAAATTTTAATAATTGTCTCAGACTTCACGGCAGCGGAGCTTGAGCGAGGAAAGTAAGGAGTGAGTTGGAGATGGAAAAGAAAAATATCGATTGGGCAAATCTTGGTTTCGGCTATCATATGACGGACAAGCGCTATGTTTCCAATTATAAAAACGGTGCCTGGGATGAAGGGGCTCTGACGGACGATGCGCAGGTAGTGCTGAATGAATGTGCGGGAATCCTGCAGTACTGCCAGGAAATATTTGAAGGACTGAAGGCATATACCACAGAGGACGGACATATTGTTACTTTCCGCCCTGACCTGAATGCAGAACGTATGATAGACAGTGCCAAACGTCTGGAAATGCCGGCTTTCCCAAAGGAAAGATTCCTGGATGCCATCGATAAGGTCGTAACAGCCAACGCAGCATGGGTTCCCCCTTATGGAAGCGGGGCCACTCTTTATATTCGTCCTTATATGTTCGCAAGCTCACCGGTTATCGGGGTTAAGCCTGCGGAGGAATATCAGTTCCGTGTATTCGTTACGCCGGTAGGCCCTTATTTTAAGGGAGGCGCAAAGCCCTTAACTCTGTGTGTCAGCGATTTTGACAGAGCGGCGCCCCATGGTACAGGCCATATCAAGGCAGGCCTGAATTATGCCATGAGCTTACATGCAGGCGTTACCGCCCATGCCAACGGATTTGATGAAAACCTGTTCCTGGATCCTGCTACGAGAACCTACGTAGAGGAAACAGGTGGTGCCAACTTCCTGTTTGTAGACAAGAACGGGACAATCATCACTCCCAAATCCGAAAGCATCCTTCCTTCCATAACAAGGCGTTCCCTTGTAACGGTAGCAAGAGATATCCTGGGGCTGGAAGTACAGGAACGTCCTGTGAAGCTGGAAGAGCTGAAGGATTTTGCGGAATGCGGCCTCTGCGGTACGGCGGCGGTTATCAGCCCTGTGGGAAAAGTTGTGGATCATGGCAAAGATATCTGCTTTGCCAGCGGTATGGAGGAGATGGGGCCGGTTATCAAGAAGCTGTATGATACCCTCACCGGAATCCAGATGGGAAGAATTGAAGGGCCGGAAGGCTGGGTAAGAACGATTCTGTAAAATAAGTAAATAAATATATAAAACACTGCCT
The DNA here is from genome assembly GCA_900555195.1 of uncultured Lachnospiraceae bacterium. GTDB lineage: Bacteria > Bacillota > Clostridia > Lachnospirales > Lachnospiraceae > Eisenbergiella. Next base: position 4,732 of record USKC01000031.1, on the reverse strand, counting down.
GGCTTTTAAAAGTGGGCAGTGTTTTTTTTCGGATGGAAAAAAAGCGGGAGTATGATATACTGAAACAGGTGAGAAATGCATCGGTAACTACAGAAAAAGGAGAATTACAATCATGTCAAAATGGACGGTAGAATCAATAAAGGAAGCCTATCCTTATTTATATGAAACACATCTTCATACCTCTCAGGGCAGCCTCTGCGGCAGAGCGGAGGGATGTGAGATGGCGGATGCCTGCAAAAAGGCGGGCTATACCGGTATCTTTGTGACGGATCACAACTGGGGAGGAAATACGGCAGCGGATCGGTCGCTTCCCTGGGAAACATGGGTGTCGGAATTTGCAAAAGGCTTCCTGGATGCAAAAGAAGAAGGGGAACGGATTGGCCTGTATGTTTTCTTTGGCTGGGAGGCCGGCTTTCAGGGAACCGAGTTCCTTATTTTCGGCCTGTCCCCGGAGTGGCTGGCCGCCCATCCGGAAATCCGGGAAGCGGGAATCGAGGAGCAGTACCGTCTTGTGAAGGCAGACGGAGGGATGGTGATCCATGCCCATCCGTTCCGTGAGGAAGCGTATATTCCCGAAATCAGGCTTTTTCCGGAATTCGTGGACGGAGCGGAGGGGATGAATGCGACGCATACAAGCCCTCTTAGCGCATCCCACAAGAGCGGAGATTATGACAGAAAGGCCCGGGCTTATGCAAAGGAACATGGGCTGGTGATGACGGCAGGATCAGACGTGCACAGCACCAATATTTTCGGGGGAGGCACCGCCTTCGCGCGAAAGCTGTCGGACGATAAAGATTTTATACAGGCAATTCAAAGCGGCGAGGATTATGTGCTGACGGACGGATTCAGCTGGTATTCCAGAGAAGGGGAGCTGCTGTGCACCGCTGCCCGGGAGGAAGGAGAGAAGGAATGAAGCTGATACACACAGGGGATCTCCATATTGGAAAAACGATGAATGATTTTTCCCTGATACCGGATCAGCGTTTTATTCTGGATCAGCTGCTGGCGGCAGCGAGGGAAGAAAAAGCGGATGCCTTCGTCATTGCGGGCGACGTATATGACCGGGCGGTGCCTCCGGGAGAAGCGGTACAGCTTCTGGACAGCTTTCTGACCTCCCTGCTGGAGGAAGGGATTCCCGTGCTGTTAATCAGCGGCAATCATGATTCGCCGGAACGGCTTGGTTTCGGGGAGGAAATCCTGCAGAAGCAGGGGCTTTATATTGCAGGTTCCTTCCGGACTCCGTTAAAAAAAGTGACGCTGCAGGATGCCTTCGGGCCGGTAAATTTTTTCCTCTTTCCCTTTGTCCGCCCTGCCGTGGCAGGAGCCAGGACGGCGGATGAAGCGGTGGGAGCGGTACTGGAAGAGGAAGGGAAAGAGGGCAGGATCGATCCCGGGGAACGCAATGTCCTGATCAGCCATTTTTTTGTGACCTTTCAGGATAAGGAACCGGAGCTTTCCGATGCGGAGACTACGATTCATGTGGGCGGAATCGACAACGTGGACGCCGGTCATTTTGCCCCCTTTGACTACGTCGCTTTGGGGCATATCCATAAGCCCCAGAAAATAGGGCCGGATAATGTCTGGTATGCGGGAGCGCCTCTGGCTTACAGCTTTTCGGAATGCGCCCATGTGAAAAGCATAAATGTGGTGGAGCTGGGGGAAAAGGGGAAGGTGACCGTGAACCAGCGTCCTTTGCTTCCCCTGCATGCCCTCAGGAAGGCGGAGGGAACGCTGGAAGAGCTGCTGAAAAAGGGCGGTGAGGAAGGCAGCCGGGCGGAGGATTATATCCAGGCGATCCTGACAAACGAAGAGGAACTGGTAGACCCAATAGGCACACTGCGCAGCGTCTATCCCAATATCTGTCAGATCATACTTGCCAAAAGGGAAAAGGAAGCGCGGCAGACGGTTAAGGAACGGCATGCCATACGCCGGAAAAGCACGGCGGAGCTGTTCGCGGATTTTTACGGGCTGGTGCGGGGAAGCGAAATGGATGAAGCCAGGAAAAAGGTGACGGAAGAAACGGTGAAAAAGGTGGAGCAGGAATGAAACCAATAACGTTGACATTATGCGGCTGGGGCCCTTTCCGGGACAAGCAGACCGTTGACTTTACGAAGGTGTCGGAAAAAGGGATCTTTCTGATAACAGGCCAGACAGGTGCGGGAAAGACCACAATTTTTGACGGGATCACCTATGCCCTGTACGGCAGCATGAGCGGGGAGATCCGGGAGAAAAACAGCGTGCGGAGCGATTTTGCGGATGCGGATACTCCCACCTATGCGGAGCTTACTATGATGCATAACGGCCTCCTTTATCAGATTTACCGGAATCCGGAGTACATGCGTCCCAAGAAACGGAAAAACGGGGGACAGGCCATGACCAAGGAACGGGAAAAGGCGGTGCTGACGCTTCCGGACGGTTCTGTTATGGAAGGCAGCGGAGAGGTGACCCGTAAAATCCAGGAAATACTGCGGCTGGATTATCGTCAGTTTAAACAGATTTCCATGATTGCCCAGGGAGAGTTCGCCCGCCTTCTTACCGCATCTCCGGGAGAAAAGACAAGGATTTTCCGGGAAATCTTTGACACCGCCCTTTATGACCGGTTTGCGTCGGTGCTCAGGGATGAGGCCAATACCCTGTATAAAGAGGTTATGGAGTACCGTCATCGGATGGATGAGGATGTCCGCCAGTTCCATACGGAGGATGAAATATGGAAGGAACTCACTTCCGGGGAAGCCCATCCCTATGAACAGCTTATGGACAGGCTGGAGGTGCTGGAAAAGGACTGCCGCAGGGAAGAAAAAGAAGCGGCCCGAAGGCTGGAAAAGCTGGATCAGGAAATGGTGGAGCTTGAAAAAAGAATCCAGCAGGCCGAAACGGATCAGAAGGCATTTCAAAAGCTGAGGGAAACAAAAGCAAGGCTTGAGGCGCTTAAAGGCCAGTCCGGGGATATGGCACAGAAGGAAGAGCGGCTGAAAAGAGGAGAGCATGCGGCTGAAATCCGCGCGGAATACCAGCAGGTAAACGGAGTGGAAAAACAACTTTATGCGCTGGAAAGGCAGGAAAAGGAAGAAGAAGAGGCAATCAGGCGGGAAGTCGCTCTTGTTCAGGAATGCAGCGGTATCTATGAAAAAAGGGATCTTCTTCTGGCATATTATGATCTCAGCCAGTCCATGGAGGAACTGGAAAAAAGGAAGGCGGCAGGGCTTAACAGACAGAAGCAGCTGGAGAAGAAGCTGCTTTGCCACCAGCAGGATTATCTGGAACAGGAGAAACGGACTGCAGACAGGCAGCATGAGTTGACGGAGGCCCAGAGCCGTTACCGTCGGGCAGTTATCGGACTTGCGGCCCGGCTGGTGGAAGAGGGAAAGCCCTGCCCGGTCTGCGGTTCGCTGGAGCACCCCCACGTGGCAGGCACCGGTGAGGATGTGCCGGATGAGGAACAGCTGAACAGGCTTCAGGAGGCGTATGATCAGAGCGCAGCCAGACTTACCTCTCTTCACGGACAGGCGGCGGCAGCCAGGGCGGAGGCGGAAGGACAGGCGGAACAGAACCGTCAGCTGGCCGATGAGGAAAATGCCCTGTTGGAGAAAAGGGGATCCTTTTCCGAAGAACTGGTTTCCTTTGCTTCTATCCATAACAGAGAGGAAGTCCGGGAACAGGCGGAACGCTATACCGGTCTGATAAAGGGACTTGAGGTGCGCAGGCAGAACAAAGAACGCCTGTCCTCGGATAAGGCAAGGCTGGAAAAGGAGCTTGCGGCCGCCAGGGAAAGCTGGGAAAAAGCCCTTGAAAAGGGCGGTTTCGCAGGGCCGGAGGCTTATCAGGAGGCGGTCCTGGAGGAAACGGACAGAAAAAATCTTTCGGAGGCAATCGCCCGGTACCGGCTGGAACTGGGCGCGGCGGCAGAACTGTGCTCGCATATGGAAGAGGAACTGAAGGGAAAGGAAGAAACGGATACCGCCCCCTTCCTGGACAAAAGGAACAGTCTTCTGGAAGAAAAGAAAAGGGAAGAAAGCATGCGCACCCGCTGGAGTATCGGCGCGTCCGATGCCGCCCGCACCTATGGCCTTCTTAAGGAAAAGAAAAAGGACATGGAAAAGAAGGAGAAGGCCTACGGAATTATCCGGGATCTGGATAATATGGCATCCGGAAACAATGCCAAGAAACTGGTGTTTGAACAGTACGTGCTGGCCGGTTACTTTGAAGATATCCTGGAAGCGGCCAATCTGCGCCTGCGCCGTATGACGGGCGGCAGATATGAGCTGTCCAGAGTGGAAGAGGCGGGTGACGGCCGCAGCAAGGACAGCCTGGAAATACGGGTGATGGATTACTATACCGGAAAGTACCGCTCGGTGAAGACCCTTTCAGGCGGAGAGAGCTTTAAGGCATCGCTGGCCCTGGCGCTGGGGATGAGCGATGTGATCCAGGCGGAAAGCGGAGGCATCCGGGTGGAAGCGCTGTTCATTGACGAAGGCTTCGGCGCGCTGGATACGGAGTCGCTGGATCAGGCCTGCGGAGCGCTGATGGGCTTAGTGGAAAGCGACCGTATGATAGGAATCATTTCCCATGTGCCCGAGCTTCAGGAAAGGATTGCCAGCCAGATTTATATTGAAAAGAAAAATACAGGCAGCCATGTCCGGTAGGTAAAAAAGTGCTTGCCGCCTGAGGCAGCGGATTCATTCCCGCGGGTGCGTTCCCCTTGCCGCCGCCATGGCCCTTCCCGGAAGCCATC
>USKC01000030.1 GCA_900555195.1 uncultured Lachnospiraceae bacterium | reverse complement strand
GCATTTGCCTGCGGGCGCTCGCCCGCATGGCGGCTAAACTCCGCCCCTATGGGGCGTCAAACAACGCCGCCAGGACGTGCGGACGGACTCCCGCAGGCAAATGCCGGAAACAGCACAATTTTTTCACAGGCTTGCGGGAAAAGAATTCCAGCCGGGCCAAACGGCGTTCTCAGGCGCAGGGGGCGTCATGCAAAGCCGCAGAGGGGTACACAGGGGCAAGGCGGCCGGGCCGTTCCATCGCTTCGCCGAAGGCTCCTTATGATTCTATGCTTGTATATTTTTCCACTTGCGTAGTATAATAAAATATGGTTTTCTTTATAAATCACTGCCGGAGAGGGCTGTTTTGACAGAAAGACTTCTTGCCGGTGAACGAAGCCGTTTGCCCGGATGCGAAAACACCGTGCTTTCTCATTCCCACAGGCTGTAACGGCGGAAAGGTACTTCCATGTTATTTAATTCTTTCGGCTATGCCGCCTTCCTTCCTATCGTTTTTCTTCTCTACTGGCTGGTTCCCAAAAAGGGACGCTGGGTTCTTTTGCTGATGGCAAGCTACTGGTTCTACGCCAGTTGGGGTGTGGAATATGTGGCGGTTCTGTTGATCACCACTGCTCTTTCTTACACAGCGGGCATTCTGATGGAGAATGCAGGAGAAAAGAAAACGACGCGCAAGACCATATTGATCCTTTCCATTCTATTGTGTGTGGGCAGTCTCTTTTTCTTCAAATATCTGAATTTCTTTTCAGAAAATCTGTCCGCCCTGCTGCAGAAATTTTCCATTCCCATGCAGCCGCTCACGCTGAAACTGGCTCTTCCAATCGGAATCTCTTTCTACACCTTTCAGACCATCAGCTATCTGGTGGATGTATACCGCGGTCAGATTCCTGCGGAAAGGCATGCGGGAATTTATGCGGTCTATATCTCCTTCTTTCCTAAGGTTATGCAGGGTCCCATTGAAAGAGGAGCCAAACTGCTGCCCCAGCTTCATGCACCCCGCCGCTTCAAATATAATCAGGCAACCTATGGCCTGAAGCTCATGGCCTGGGGATATTTCAAAAAATTGGTGATCGCCGACGGGCTTTCCGTATATGTCAGCCAGGTATATGACAGTGTCTCTTCCTATACCGGCTTCGCTCTGCTTCTGACCACATTCTTCTACGCGATACAGCTTTATTGTGATTTCTCCGGCTATACGGATATTGCGCTCGGTTCCGCCAAGCTGTTTGGCATTAACCTGACGCAGAATTTCCGTTCCCCCTATTTTGCCTCTTCCATCAAAGATTTCTGGGGAAGATGGCATATCTCCCTCTCCAGCTGGCTGAGAGATTATATCTACATTCCTCTCGGAGGCAACCGTGTCGGCAAGTTCCGGCATGGGCTGAACATTCTGGTCACTTTCCTCATAAGCGGCCTATGGCATGGCGCCAGCTGGAATTATGTGGTCTGGGGCGGTATTCACGGCGCCCTTCAGGTGATTGAAGGCTTCTTTCCCTGGAATCACAAAACATCTGCTTTCCAGACCAATCGCCGCCTTCATCGTCTGCTGTGCATTGTAACGGTACCCATCACCTTCCTGCTGGTCTGCTTCGCCTGGATTTTCTTCCGGGCCGCCACACTGCCGGATGCGCTTTATATTCTCCAGCACATGTTTGCAGGGATCACCAGCCCTTATGCCTATATCCATGACAGTGCCGTACAGATGGGCCTGTCGGTTCCTCACCTGCTGTATAACTGCCTTCCGCTCCTTCTGCTTTTCGCTTATGACCTGGCCTCCCTGAAAACGGATGTGATTGCCGCCGTATCCAAGCAGCGTTTCTTCATCCGATGGCCGGTATATATTCTGTTATTATTAATTATCCTGCTTTTTTCTGAGAAAGGAGTGACTACAGAATTCATTTATATGCAATTCTGACGTGTGCCTATGAAAAAATTTCTTGTAAAATGTGTGCTGGCCGTATGCATCACGTTCTGCTGTCTGTTTTATCTGGACATGATGTACGAACAGAAATCGGATAACCCGATTGCTGAGATCAATGTTTTTAATTTCATACCTGACAGCATTCAGATCGCAAATGTAGGGAGTTCCCATGGCCAGTGTGACTTTGACTGGAATTCTCTTACGCGGGAGCGGGGCATACAGACCTTCAATTTCGCCTTAACAAGCCAGTCTTATGAATATGACTATGCGCTGATCAACATGCACAAGGATGATTTTGCCCAAGGAAGCCTTCTCTTCATTCCTGTATCTTACTTCTCCTTTAATCAGGAGGCAACGGATCCCAATGACATTGAAGCGATCAGCGTCCGCTATTACCGGCTTCTTTCCCCACAGTATAATCCCGACTATAGCCTGTACAAGGATCTGGTAACGGTTCGTTTCCCCATCCTCTCCGCAGGGGAAGAGATCTTTAATCTCTTTAAGCCGCCCATCCTGTTCCCATCCCTTTCGGAAAACAGGCAGAATATCGTCTATGCTGCAGAAGCATCTCCGGAAGGCGCGGACGGTTCCGCCGATGCTCCAAATGACGCTTCCAGCGCCTCTTCTGTCAGCGCTTCCGATGCTTCTTCCGGAACCGTTCTGGAAAGCCAAGCTGCTGAAGCACAGGACGCCTCTGTTTCGCAGACCCCGGAAGAAATCTACGGCGCTGAACTGGTTCAGGAATTTGAGGCAAAAGGATACGCCAGGTACCAGCGGCATTTTGAGAATAAGACGGAATACTTTCAGGAAGACAAAAAGCAGGATTTGATCAATCTCATCACCTTATGCAAAGAGCAAGGCATCACGCCCATCCTGATTACTACTCCTTTTACCCAGTATTATAATCAGTATGTGTCGCCTCAGTTCATGTATGATTTCTATACGGTGATCAACGAAATCGCTTTGGAATACGGCGTAAGCTACTATGACTATTCCCATGATGAACGGTTCCAGACCAACCTGAAATACTTCGGAGATGCGGATCATCTGAATCCGGACGGCGCGGTATACTTCACCGGCCTGCTAATGGAAGAAGTTGCAGAATTAAAAGCCTATCTGGAAACGCATTAACCGCATAAAAAGCCCTGAGGGACTGATATATTCCGTGTATTATCCATCACCGAATACCAGCCTCTCAGGGCCTTTTTCATTCATATGATTGCTACAAACCGGCAAATCCGCATTTAATAGTACACTGAATTTCCGGATACCTCGCCCGGCTTCCCATACTTCAGGCAGCTGGATACCGCTTTCGCATACAGCGTTCTGCCTGCTTCCGTCAGATGGATGCCATCTTCCAGATACTCTTCAGCCGTATAGATATTGATCCCCATCGTAGAATATGCATCGATATACAGTGTCTGTTCTGTCTCGGCAACATTCTGAGCTGCATTGGCATAATCTGTAAGCGTACCGTTTCCATAGTCTTTCATATTGCTGTCCGTGTACATATAGCCATCTTTATAGAACTGACAGTAGGTGGGAGAGATAATCAATATCTGCGCGTTTGGACTCGTCTGGCGAAGCAGCAATACCGCATTGCGCAGCGCGCCCGCATATCCATGGGCATCCCAGTTGCTTCCTCCTTCTACTGCAATCGGCGCGCCTGAAAAATAATCATTCAGCCCATACGCCAGAATGTAATAATCCACTTTGCTCGGATCCACGTTCCGTATTACGCCTCCGGCAGGATAGCCCTCCATAAATTCCGGATCCACCTTGCCCGCGATGACATTCACCATGCCCATCAAAGAGGTGGAATCCCAGGTATCAAATTTATCCGGGGATTCCCCCTCCTTCAGCGTCGCCCTGGTTCCGCCGATCGCACAGTTATAGACATCCGCATCCATAAAACTCGCAACCTGTGCCGCAATTCCCGTTTCCGTCCTGTCCATATCCCAAATACTGTCGCCAAAGACCACAATATTCAGACGATCCTCTGCCGGTTCCTCCGCCACCTGCGTCTCTTCCGTCTGTTGGCTCTCCGTCTCCTGCAGCGCTTCTGAAGCCGGCTGCGTTTCCGCCGGCTGTTCCGTCGTCGTCTCCTGTTCCGTTCCTGTATACTGTTCCAGCTGCGCTTTCAGGGAAGCGTTCTCTTCCTGCAGCGCTTCGATCTGCGCCTTCAGGTCATCCACGCTGTCCGTCGTCCACTCCGTGCTGCCGTTATCCTGGCTACATGCGGCAAGTATGGATGACATAAGCAGCAATAGCGCCATCAGCAAATATGTTTTCTTTTTGAACCTTTTCACGCTCAATCCTCCTGCCAATCAATTTATAGTATGCGGTATTTTATAAAATCCATTCCTTAACAATTATCTAAAGTATAGTCCCATTTCTATTTCTCGGCAATGTACTTCATAAAATCTTAAGATTGGCATATACCGGCTCATTAGAATGAAACTTAATTACTCATATGTGCCTATGCATCCTTCCTGCGAATCTCATTCAAATGCAGCTCAAAGTCCCTGCGTTCCTTCACGCCCAGATTATGAAGTATGATCCCTGCAAACAGCGACTGAATCGCCGCCAATTCCACGAATCCACAGACGATCAATGTGGGGAATTTATCCACCATTCCCGTCTCCAGGAATTCAAATAAGACCGGAACGAAGAAGGCGGCCGATAATGCGGTCAATATCAGGGCAAGCGCGGTAAAAAAAGCGAGCGGTTTATACTGTCGGAACATGCGCATGATGGTCCCCAGCACCTTGAGGCCATCCGTATAGGTATTCAGCTTGGATTCGCTCCCCTCCGGCCTATCCCGATAATTCACCACCACATTGTCCACCTGCATATTGTTATAGACCGCATGGATGGTCATCTCTGTCTCAATTTCAAACCCCTTTGAAAGGACGGGAAAACTTTTAACGAACTGATAACTGAACGCCCTGTATCCGGTCATAATATCCTGTATTTCTGTCTGGAACAGAAAATTAATGCTCCGTTTTACCAGACTGTTTCCCATATTATGGAAGGGACGCTTGTTTTCCTGATAATATGTGGAAGAAAGCCTGTCTCCCACCACCATGTCAGAATCCTCGCACAGCACCTTATCAGCCATCTGACGCGCATATTCCAGCGGATAGGTGTCATCGCCGTCCACCATAATATAGCATCTGGCATCTATCTCACGGAACATTCTGCGGATCACATTCCCCTTTCCCTGCTTCCTTTCCCGGCGAACGACCGCCCCAGCCCCTGCGGCAAGTTCAGCCGAACGATCCGTAGAATTGTTGTCATATACATACACAACCGCCTCCGGAAGCGCTTCCCGCGCATCCTTCACCACTTTTTCGATCGTTTTTTCTTCGTTATAACAGGGGATCAATACTGCGATCTTATCCATAAGCTACCTCCACACCGCAGCCGCAGCTGCGCGATTTTCCCTTCCTGTTTTCTAAAATCCCTGATAGATAAACTCAGCGGCACTGTATTCCGGTCCATAATACCCCAGCAGAATGACATAAAACAGCAAAGCATACCATATAAGCCATCTGACCGGCAGACCTTTTGCTCCAATCCGTTCCCGAATGGCCCCCTTTCTCTGCAGGAGGGATACTGCCAGCAGCATCAGCAGAGAGACTACAGCAATCGTACATTCGATCCAGTCGAGCCCTAAGGTGAAAATCGAACCATCCACCAGAATCTGCGGATTGAATACACAGATTGCTTCCTTGAGCATGCGAAGCGCCGTTCCCACACTGTCTGCCCGGAAAAAGACAAAACCGATATTCACCAGGAAAAAGGTTCTGAGAATCCGGAAAACATTCACCCATCTCGCCTGCGGATTGATATGCAGCCGCTTCATGGCCGAAGCAAACCAGGGCTCCAACAGCTGGCCGCACACAATATACAGCCAATGCAGAAGTCCGGAACCGATCACATATTTCCAATCTCCTCCATGCCAGATTCCCACGGTAAACCACAGCAAGAACATTCCTGCAAATGTGGTCAGCTGCTTTCCGCGTTTCTTGCCAAACTTTTTACGCAGCTTCTTACCCAGCTTTGTAAACAGGCCGGAACGCAGGAGCGGATAAAACACATATTCTTTCATCCACACGCCCAGGGTAATATGCCATCTGCGCCAGTATTCAGAGATGGTTTTGGAGAAAAAAGGCCGTTCAAAGTTTTCCGGCAGCTTCAGGCCAAAGGTCTGAGCTATCCCTAAACTAATATCCATTCCGCCGGAGAAATTGGTATATAGCTGGAAGGCAAAAGCCGCCGTCCCAATCCAAATAAATGCGCCCGGATATTGTGTATCATTTCCATAAACGGTATCCACAATCAGAGCCATCCGCTCCGAAATCACAAGCACCTTAAAGAAGCCCCACAGCATACGCTGCATGCCTCGCGTCACCTGCACATAATCGAAAGGATGGGGAAGGAAGAACTGATCTGCGTCTTCCCTGTATTTCAAAATCGGGCCAGAAAGCATGCACGGGAAGAACATCCCATATAGAGCCATCTTCGCCGGATTGCGCTGCGGCTTCGCAATACCGAAATAAACATCCGTCACATAGCCGATCAGCGAGAGGGAATAATAAGAAATCCCCAATGGAACCAGCCAGTTCAGGCCGGACAACAGCGGATCCTGCCTTCCGAACAGCGCGGCAATGCCATTTACTGTATTTATTCCAAAATTGATATACTTCAGCAAAAAAAGAACCGCCACATTCGCAAAAATCACAAAAAGAAGGGCCCTTTTCCGTATCTTTTCCGGACTCTTTCCCCGTTCCTGAAGCGCTTCTTTCTCTCTGTCCGCACGTTCCATTATCCTGATGCCCCAAAAACTGACCAGAACGGCGCCGATAGGATACAGGATCAGAATACCGTTGTCAGAGAACAGATAATACAGCACGCTGGCGCCAAGGAGCACCACCCACTGTGCTTTTTGGGGAACAATATAATAAAGGAGCAATATGCAGCCAAAAAACAGCAGAAAATAAAAGGATGTAATACTCAAGGTTCCGATTCCTTTCCCCTGCCGGACATCAGCCCACCTGGCTCATGATGATATCAGCCATCTCACCCACATTCTTCATGGATACCACCTGGCCCATATTGAATTTCATTCCAAACTCCTGTTCCACAGCAGCCAGCAGATTAATGTGCTCCAGGGAATCCCAGTCTTCGATATCCGCAGAAGTGGTATTCTCATTCACGCAGATGGTCTCATCATCGAACACATCGCGAAATACTTCATTTAATTTCGTAAACACTTCTTCTCTTGTCATGATTTGCCTCCATTTTCAATCTCTATCACATGATTTTTCTTTTCGTACACATCAGGAATTTCATACTTCCATACGGTGTTGCCATCTTCTTCCCTAATCCGTTCAAAGCCCTGCAGTTCATAGAAATTCCGTACCATGCCGTTCTTGGCTGTCGGATAATAGTAGCCATAGATTGTCCGAATGCCGCGTGCCTGACAGCATTCCACAAGAACGTCCATCATTGCATACTCCATATCCCGCTTCAGCACTCTGCAGCTCATGAGCCATAGTTCCAGATGGACGGCATGCTCCGCTTCCTCTTCGCGCCCGATCAGCACGGACACCACACCATTATCTCCGAACTTGTCCAAAAGTTTGCCATATAAAGTGATGCGTTTCGGATCAGCCGCCGCCTGTTCAATCTCAGCCTGTGTATAACGCTTTGTGGTAAGATTGAACTGATTGCTTTTATTGGTCAGCTGAGCGATCCGGGCAAGATACATGGGCTCAAAAGGACGAATCACTGCCTTCATCTCAAGGGAACGCAGATACGCTCCATAATCGGTAAAAGAAGACTGGGCAGCGGCCCGCAATGCGTTCGCCTTATACATCTCGTTCCGGTTCCTGTCATCCTCAGAAAGAGTCGTGACCTCAAAATATCCGTTATGATCCAGCACACGGATATATTGCTCCGGCGTTCCTATCTCCGGAACGCTGACCCCCTCTGCCTGCGTCCGAACGATCTCTCTCTCAGCGGGATTGTCATCCGCAAACACAAAGCTGTCCGGAAGCAGATTCATTTCTTTTGAAATTGTCAGAATATTCTCACTTTTTGGTTCCCAATTCGCTTTTATCAGAATAAAATCATCCGGCCTGAGAACACCGTCCGGGTGATTCAGCCCTGCCAGAGCATTGGCTTCTTCATTCTTGGAATCCACATTCAGCATGACGCCGATATCCTTCAGGGATTTCACATAGGACTGGAATTCTGTGTAGACCTGACCCATGGATGTCTCCTGTCCGATTTCCAGATTCTCCGGCCCGTCATCTCCCACAATACCGCCCCAAAGCGTATTGTCCAAATCAAGGACAAGGGATTTCTTGTTCTTTCCGTAGATCGATTTCATGATATTGGAAAGATTCAGCGCCATCCAGGGAATCGCGTTCAGGCAGAGCGCATATTTATACATATGCCAGTAGAAGGGATCCGCCCAGGCATCCAGCCCATAGGCTGCGGATTGGTAGTTGATATCATTGATATAAAAGTTCCTGTGTTCCCTGGCATACTGGGCAAAGCATTCATTCAGGCGGTTCACAAAGGAAATGCGGCCGGAAGGATAAACGCAGTCCTGATTGCCGAGCAGGCGATAAAACGGATATTCCATGTTGTTCTGAATGATGGGGCAGTTCCATTTAGATGCGATCTGCTCCCACATGGTGCGGAAGTGATCGTATTGTGCATCAAGAAGGGCCTGGACATCATCCTGTTCGCTCCCAACCGCAGGCCAGGAAGTAATGTTGCGGCAGCTGGTGTGGATGTAGATGAGATCCGGATGAAAGTTATCCAATTCCTCGTTCCCAAACATGGCATCCTGCCAGTACTGGCCGTATTCCGACTCGTAGAAAACAGGAGCAATTCCTTGATTCAGAAGGAAAAGCTCCAGGATTCGGACGATATCGTGTGTGGTGCTCCCGCCGAGGACGGCGATGCGCTTCTGCATGCGGGCCGTTCCGTCGGAAAGGAGGGTTTTCTTTATGTGTTTTGATTTTTTTAAGATATATTCACTGTCGAATGGATATTCGAGTTCTTTTAGCATGAAAGGGTGCTCCTTTTATGGGGATGAAGCAGGGTGGAATATAAGGGGTGGCTGGAGCAAAATTCAAGAAAGCGTGGGGCAGCGGCTTCGCGGGGCTCAGCGCTGCTTGGGCAGTTTGGGGTGAAGCGCTGTTTACGCAAGTACGAACGCTTCACTTTTGGGGCTCTTGCTTTTCTCCGCCGTGCCGGCCTCGGCTCCGCTTTGCTTCGCCTCGGTCGCGGGCTTCGCCCTATAGCCAAAACCATAAGCATGGCTTTTCGTGCGAGCACGAACGCCATGCTTATGGTTTTGGCTGCACGGCTCATTGCCTACGCGTATGATATCACATTTCTTTCTTTTCCGCAATTAGTATTCGGTCCAGCCTTCGCGGGGGACGCCGGTGACGGTGTTGAAACCGTAGTAGGAGGCGTAGGCTACGTTGATCCAGTAGGAGGGGTCTTCCTGTATGTCGGAGTTGTAGCCGTCGCTGTATTTGGTCTCAAAGTCGGGGCGGAGCATGGGGACGGTTACGTCTGTCACTCCTTCCTGGGCTTTTTGGGTGAGGTAGATGTCACGTTCGTTGTATTCACGATAAATGCGGGCCAGGTTGGCTCCGCTGTCCATGTAGGTGAAAAACATGATGAGAAGCATGGTGGCAATAAGTCCCGTTTTAAGAGAGGCAAAAATCTTCTCTTTCGCGGATACATCCACAAAGAAATTGGTAACGGCAGTGGTCAGAAATATGCCGGCCCCAAAGTAGGCTCTTGGCATCGGTTCCGGCGTGAGCACAAGGGCATAGCAGGTTGCCAGGAACACAAAGGCCCATAGAATCCCATATCGTGATAAATTCCAAACAGCTTTCCAGCTTTCCGCCTGATAACGGATGATAATGAACAAAAGAAGTCCGATAATTAATAAAATCAGGAAATTATTTCTGACAGCAAGCATAATTTTCTGAAAACGGGAAAGATAAGCAAACCAGCCGGAATGTTCTTCCTCTTTGGTTGCAGCGCGGAGGGCATTGCCCGGAGCGAGGATCATGAACAGAAAGCCGGTCACCTGTCCTATGAGTCCTGTGATCATCCATAGACGGATCTTTTTCACTTCTCCCCTCTTTTCGTACAGGTATATCCCCAGACAAATCCACACCATCAGGATACCGCCTCCCGAGGTATTCTCATTGCACCATCCGGCCAGGACTCCCAATATAGGCATAAAAATGGCCCACAGCGCCGGCGCTTTCAGATTCCCCGCATGCTTCAGGCCATAACGATAGACCGTGATGAAACTCATGATAATCGTAGACCCCCAGAGATAATTAAAAGCTCCGGTCTCCCACAGCACCGTCTGACGAAATACTACGCCAAATATCCACAGGAGCAGATTGATCAGGATATAAATCGGTGTATCATATCTCTTCTTATGTTCCACATTCCAATAGATCAAAAGCGTGAGCAGGACAAAGACCACAGAATTGGCCACGTTAAAGACCATTTTGTCCATTCGTAAGAAACAGCGCAGCAGCAAATGGCTTACAGAGCGCCCCGACCATGTCATGTACTGCTGGTATTCCTGCATCACCAGATCCCAGAAGAACGTCGCTTCCGACACGGCTGTGGAATAAAAAAGATCATCTGTCATCATGGGTGTGAGGACATTAAAAATCAGGATCAGGATGCCAGCGGCGGCGACCGTCAGATAAAACAAGGTTTTCTTTCTCTTTTCTGCATCTGCTATCAATTTTATCATTCTTTTTCCTCCGAGAGCGCCATCAATGCCTCATATTCCTGCCGGCGTCCCTCTGATATATGAAATAAGTTGGCATCTTTATTACTGAATTCTTCCTTAAGTTCTTCTTCCAATACTGTTCCAGGATGAAACAAAATCTCCAGATGCCGTTTTTTTCTTTGCGCATATGCCTCCATGGCCGGCCAAAGGCGCTTTACGCGCTTTTCACCCATATGGCCGCTCATCAAAACCCCCCACAGCAGCATCGGCTGCATTTCCTGCTGCCATGAAGGGTGGTTTTTCTCAATGGTGCGCTCCATTCCCGGAGCGAATATGTTCAAAATCAGGTTTTTTATCCAGTTTATGGGCCTATATGTTCCCCACAGCCCTATATCCTTCAGATAAGGAAGGATGGGTTCTTTCGTAATCCGGATATACTCCGTAGCATAATGCTGCTCTACGATCACTTCCAGGAGGGCCCAATATACGATAGGAATCATCTGCGTGTGCTGATGCCCGTCAAAACGAAGTGCAATATCTTTTCCAAAATAGCTGCGAAACCGCTCTGTCTGTGCCTGAATCTCCGCTTTCAGTTCCTTCTTAATCTGAAGGAACTTCTTCGGCGAATAATTCCAAAGAAACAGCGTTCCCCAGCTGATCTTAAAGTATCCCCTTTCATCCACCAAATGCGGCACCTGTTCTATCGGAGCGACACAATGTCCTTCCATAAAATTCAAATGAACCGACAGCAGCGGACGCTTTGGCCAGGCGGCGCATTCCTGCTGATACTTTTTGGCATATTCCTCATAACAGGACATATTGGTCAAAACACTGATGCCATCCAGCTTTCCCGCACGCAGGCAGGCCAGAATATCCTCTGAAGAGTGCGGGGATATGGCATAGTCGTCTGCGTGAAGTTCGATGAGACTCATATAACTTTTCTCCTGTTTTTCATTTTCCACCGTTTTCATTCCGCAAAATATTCAGAATTTTCTTATTTTTCTGAATATTCATTCTTTTCTGTCGCATCCTGATCTTTCCATATAAATGACTGAACAATATATCTTGGTCTCGCTTTTGCTTCCAGATATATTTTTCCCACATATTCCCCAACAATTCCCAATGAGAAAAGAGTCAATCCCCCCATTAAAAGGGAAACCACCAGTGTTGTCGTATACCCCGGAACATTTCTTCCCTGTGTCCAGTCATAGATACAGTAAATAATCATCCCTATGCTGAACAGACAAACCAGAAACCCCATCACGGTTATCAGCCGAATCGGCCGGATACTCATGGATGTGATTCCATCTATCGCCAACTTCATCATTTTGCTGAATGTGTACTTGGATACGCCAGCTTCTCTCTCCTTTACATCAAAATAAACCACATCTGAGGCAAATCCCATCGTCGGGATCAGTCCCCGCAGGAAAAGATTTACCTCCTGATATTCTGCCAACGCATCCAACGCACGCCTGGAAAGAAGCCGGTAATCCGCGTGATTGCTCATCACCTGACACCCCAGCCAGTGCATGATGCGGTAGAACGCAGTTGCTGTCATCCTCTTAAAGAAACTGTCCGTATTTCTGTCATTCCGAACCCCATATACCACCTCACAGCCGTTCTGATAGCATTCAATAAAACGATCCAGAGCCTCAATATCCTGCTGCAGATCCGCATCAATCGTCACCACCATATCGGCGTGAGGACGCGCCGCCATCATGCCCGCTAAAATCGCACTTTGATGACCAAAATTTCTGGAAAAACACAGTCCCGAGAAAAAAGAATCCCGGCTGCACAATTCATATATAATGTTCCATGTATTGTCCCGGCTGCCATCATTGACAAACAGGATTTTACTCTTAGGAGATATTTTCCCCTCCGCCTGAAGCCTTTTCATCTTCTCCCGCATGACCTCTGCCGTATGCGGAAGGACCTCCTCTTCATTATAGCAGGGAACTACCAAATACAAAACATTCTCTCTTACTGGTTCCATTTCTCACTCCAAATGCGCGTATCCATTTATTTCATACATTCCGTATCAATTCATACAGGTACGATCATACTTTTCCATAATATAATGTAACAATCATAACATTCCCTCAAATATGCGTCAAGCAATCGTCAACCACATAAACATCCCTTTCCAATTTGCCGTAACAGTTCAGGCAAGCTGGACTATTACAATTTGCCATCAAAGTATAGACTTTTTCTTCTATCTGCCCTATAATCATTACACATTCGTTATTTTCCGGAGGATTTGATTATGACATCATCAAAAGACTCTCTTTTGTCTTTCGTTCAAAAATATGGCGTCTATTTGATTTATCTGGGGCTGACACTTGTTGCAGCCTATCTGTGCTTCTATAAATTGGACGTTGCCTCTCTTCAGCACTGGGATGAAGCCCGGCATGGGGTAAATGGGTATGAGATGTACAAAACCGGAAATTACATTGTCAATACCTATAATTACGAAAATGACTATTTCAATCTGAAACCACCGCTGAGCTATTGGGGGATTATTCTCGGCTTTAAGCTTTTTGGCGTATCCATTTTTTCCATGCGCTTTTATTCCGCGCTTTCTTTACTGCTCACGTTTCTTGCGGTCGCTTTTTATCTGCACAAGTATTACGGAAGGATCGCTGCGGTATCCGGCATGCTCTTTTTCATCAGCTGTTCCGATTTATTTTTCCGTCATGCCGGCAGAAACGCGGATGCAGACGCCCAGTATATTCTGTTGTTTACGCTTGCGCTTCTGTTCATGCTGCAAGTCCAGAAACATACCAACTATATTTATATCTGCGGCTTTCTTTTTTCCCTTGCATTTCTTTCCAAAAGCTGGCATGCGCTTGTCCTTCTGGCAATCGGCGGACTATATTTTATTTTTTCCGGACTTTGGAAAAAACTGAAGTTCTCAAACTATCTCCTGTTCCTTCTATGCGCTTTCGGTCCCATTCTTCTGTGGGCCGTTATACGTTATCAATATGATGGGATGGACTTTCTGGGGCAGATGTTCGGCGTGGATGTCACACAACGTATCAGCGGTTCAGCCGGGGCCAATCCTTCCTATTCCTTCTTTACGAAATATCTGCTGAGTTACCGCCCGATACTGTTGATCATTCTCCTCTGCGGATTGCTTCTGCTTTTCTTCCTGGTATGGGGAAAGATAAAAGGGAAAACATCAAATACCGCCAGTCTAACAGGCCTCTATACCATAAAATACAGCCCGACGCTCTTGGCCTTTCTGCTCTGGGTATTTGTCCCGTTCGCAGTCTATAATCTGTCACACACTTATTATTATTGGTATATCTTCCCGATCTATATTCCGCTCATGATGATCGCGTCCATATTGATTCAGAAGCTGTATCAATACATACGCGGAAAGAAAGTCCTGTTCTATTGTCTCATGCTGATTCCGGCTTTTCTGGTCGCCCTGGAGTGCAGAAGCACTTTAAATGAATTGGACAATCTGGAAATTTCCGGCTTTCAGACCGATATCAAGGCAGCCATGGACAGTCATCCGGAACTGCATCAGTTAGACTTCTATGTGGAAAAAACCGATAATGAATATAAAGGAAATACCTACTGGGAGCAGGCTGGATTATTGGCCGCAGAACTGAGCGGAGATCTGCATTGTCAGGAAGGCGGTGTTGACGCGTTTCTGGCTGCCTCAGAACCGGCACTAATCATCGTAGATCCAGAGACTTACGAAGCACGACAGGAGGTTTTATCTCCATTAGAAGTCGTCTACGAAAATGAATATCTTATATTGAAAAAGTAAATGAAAATTTTCTATATCTAAAAAACGTAGGAGGCACGATTTTGAAAACAAAGAAGATGCTAACCAAAATATGGAAGTCAGATTTCACTTTTATCCTTCTCATTTTTACCATCTTCTGTTTCCTTACAGCCTCTTATGTAATAGCCGCTATAACAAATTATGGGATGGAAGGAGATGAGGTCTTTTCCTATATCTCTTCTACTTCTCAGGGAGGATACAGAGGAATCTGCTTTCTGGATGATCAGACATGGTATGAAGGCAGTTATTTCCAGGATGCATTAACCGCAACAGGTGCCGAACGGTTTAATTATAAAATGGTCGTCGAAAATCAGGTAATGGACACTCATCCTCCCTTCTATTACCTGCTCCTGAACTTTGTAGCGTCTCTTTTTCCAGGCCAATTTTCTCGCTGGTTTGGAATTGGACTGAATATCTTCCTGATGTTTTTCGTCTGGGCTGGGTTATACCTGTTATTCCAATATTTTCTTAACAGGAAATATCTCTCTGCCTTTTTCAGCACGCTGTTTTGCTGCTCTTACTTGTCTTTTTCGATGGTACTCTTTATCCGTATGTATGTTCTCCTGATGGCCATATGTCTGTTTCAGGCCTGGTATCATCTGAAACTGTACGACGCAGTGCGTACAAATTCTCCTTTTCTTATCCACTCTCACTGGAAAAGCTATGTTGTTCTCTCCCTGCTCACCATCTGCGGAGCATGGACACACTATTATTTTATTATCTTTCAAGGACTGATCTCCTGCCTTTTCTGCATCATACTATGGTATCAGAAAAAGCGAAGTGATATGCTGCGCTATATTGGATGTATGGCTGTAAGTGCTGCCTTCTATATCCTCTTGTATCCAGCTTGCTTAAATCATCTGTTTTTCAAATATCGCGGAAGAGATGCTGTGCATAAGTTTCTGAAAGGCAGCTCTCTCTTTGGCGAAGTTTTTTCCATGTTTAAAAGCTATAATGAAAGCCAATATCATGGTTTACTTCCCCTGATGCTGATCATTTTGGCCTTCATTACATTGCTGCTTATTATCAAGAAAAAAGTCTCGGTTTTTACTCTGATAAAAGGCGCCCTGCTGCTCACACCTATGTGTATTTATTTCTTTGGCATCTCCAAGGCATCTCCCTTCATTACACTGCGCTATATTACGCCAGTAGCTCCTTTGTTGTATGCCATAGTTATAATTTGGGCTGTTCGGCTTGTGGATAAATCTGGTTTTTCCAAAAAATGGAGACAAATTCTCAGCATTATTTTGTGTATTATATTTCTTCCATCCTGTTTATATTGGTGGACTCCACCATTAAAACTGAATGCTTTCTCAGAGAAAAGAGACGTAATTTATAATTTGTCAGAAAATTCAGACATCTGTATCTATGTAACTGGAGATGAATATAATTGGAAAATGTGGGAAGACTATATCTATTATCCCCTTTTTGATAAACTATTCTTTATCGATGGAAACAGTCAGGCACCTATAATTGATGAAGATGCCACCTCTTTGGAAAATGCTGTTTTGTTTATAGACTCTGTGCTCGACACAGATGAGATTCTTGATTATCTTTCAGAATATCTGCCATTTACATCTTATACGCCAATATATACCGCTCAATATAACAATATCTACCTGGCGGAATGATTTAATTTATTATATTCCGCCAGGATTCCTGCTTTTATAAAAATAATACATTATATAATTTTCATTCG
>USKC01000029.1 GCA_900555195.1 uncultured Lachnospiraceae bacterium | reverse complement strand
ATGAAAGGGCATATCTCTCCGCAAATCTTTTTCTCCATCCTTTCCTCCCTGCCAAAGCGCTTTTACTCCGGCATAAACAGCCGCCTGCAAGTGAAACCTCTGTCATGCAATCATGAAGAGACTGTGAGAATAAGGATATTCTACCCCTATTTTCACAGCCTCACAACGTTTCTTTCTTTTTCTTATGCCCTGCTGCTCTTCCTGCAGAGAAGAATCCCTGCCAGAAGCAGCACCGGGAAAATAATTCCTGCCAGGATTCCCATTTTCAGATTGTCCCCCAGTGCGCTGGATACCGTTCCTACCAGGGTGGGGCCGCCGGAACATCCCAGGTCTCCCCCCAGAGCCAACAGCGCAAACATGGCCGTCCCGCCCTTTGGAAGCGCTGCGGACGCCTTGCTGAAGCTGCCCGGCCACATGATCCCCACGGAAAGCCCGCACAGGGCGCAGGATACCAGGCTAAGCTGCGGAATGGGGAGCAAAGCGACGCCCAGATACGACAGGATGCACAGGATACAGCTGGCAACCATAAACCGATCCAGATTTATCCGGTCTCCGAATTTCCCATAGAAAGCCCTTGATGTGCCCATCAGCACGGCAAAGGCCATGGGCCCGGCCAGATCGCCCGCCGCTTTGGTTATTCCAAGTCCCTTTTCCGCGAGCGTAGAAGCCCACTGACTTACCGCCTGCTCACTCGCGCCTGCACAAACCATCATCACAAGCAATATCCAAAATACCTTTATGCGGAATAATTCTTTTATCCGCAGTCCGGTCTCGCCCTCTTTAATTAACGTCGCTATCGGGACCTTCGTAAATGCAACCGCATTGCAGATCGGGATAATTGCCCATACAACCGCCAGGATCTTCCAATTCTCAATTCCGAACGCCTGGAAAAACAGCGTGGAAAGAAGCACCACTCCTACATGCCCCCAACAATAGAAGGAATGCAACATGCTCATCGCCTTTTCCTTATTCTCAGAAGGACAGGCTTCCACCACCGGGCTCACAAGCACTTCCAGAAGCCCTCCGCCAATGGCATACACCATTACAGAAATCAATATCCCAATAAATGGCTGCGGCAGCACTTCCGGCAAAAATGTCAGAAGAAGTAACCCCGCCGCTCCCATTACATGCGCGAGAACCATGGATGCCCGATAACCGATCCGATCCACGAATCCAACCGAAAGCAGATCCACCAAAAGCTGTATGCCGAAATTAAACGTCACCAGCAACGTGATCTGGGAAAGCGGAATATCATAGGTCCGCTGAAACGTTAAAAACAGCAAAGGAACATAATTATTCACAATCGCCTGCACAATATATCCCACAAAGCAGGCAGTAATTGTCTTATTATATTGATTTTTGCTCATCTTTCCCTCCTCGTCCGCAATCACTCCACAGTGATGATAGAATTCTTTCCGCCTGGAATCCAGACTCCGCTCTGCGGGCGTCAGGTAACTGCCAAGCAGCAACAATTATATCCCATTCTCCTCCTTAAATCATTGCACAGAATCGCACAATTATGGTATAATATCGCAAAATTTGTTATGATTCTGTCAGATAAAAACCGCATTTTTATTTTGCAGCCGGGTGAATATTCCAGATGAAACCTTTTGATGCTTATGATGAATATTTATGTATTACAACCGATGATACGCTCAGGGAAACCCTGCCGCATGGTAACAGCAGCTACCCTTTTGCTTATTACCTAGAAAATATCTGGCAATTTGATTTTCACTGCATTGACTGGCACTGGCACCATGAACTGGAATTCGTATCAGTCACGGAAGGAACAGCGCTCTGCTATGTGGGCTCTGACAGGATAGAACTTCCCGCGGGATGCGGCCTGTTCGTCAACAGCGGGGCGCTTCATCGTTATGAAGCCGCGGACAGGGTAATCATACCCAACATCGTCTTTGCGCCTTCCCTGCTCGCTGTTCCGGGCAGCCTGCTGTACGATACCTATGTGCACCAGGTGCTCTGCTCCGCTCCTTATCAGGTTTTCCGTCCTCAAGTGGAATGGCAGAATAAAATTCTCAAAATTTTGACCTCTGTTTATGAACTGCAGGGTGGGCAGGATGCGAAAAAGGAACTGCACACCGTACAGTTCCTCTGGCAGCTGTGGGAAATTCTTTCCGACCATCTTAAGTCCCAGGGCGGGAAGGCATACAGTGCTTTTCCGGCTCCCAGGCAGGCGAGGCTTCAGCTCATGATGCAGTACATCCATGACCATTACCCGGAGGAACTGACTCTGAAAGAAATCGCTGCGGCGGGTTCTGTCAGCAAAAGCGGGGCCCTGCATATCTTTCAATCCGCCATACATACCCCGCCCGTGTCTTATTTGATCCAGTACCGCCTGGCCCGCGCGGCAGAACTGCTCTGTACGACGGAAAAGCCCGTCGCTTCCATCGCGGAAGAAACCGGCTTTGCCAGTTCCGGCTATTTTTGCCGCAAATTCAAGGAACGGTATCAGATCAGCCCCACGGAATACAGGCGAAAAAAGGGAATGCTCCAGAATGCTTTCCCTATTTTTCCTTCTTTTTCCTGACCTAAAGCTTCACAGCCTGCGCAGAATTCTGCCCCGCCGAATACAAAGCGCTTACCGTTCCATTCCCTGCTGCCATCCGTCTGAGCCGTTCCCGCTTTGCTGGAGCATGCTGATCGCTCTCTGCGCCTGGTTCACATCCGCCAGATTCTCCAAGGCGCAGCGGATGGTATGCGCCCTTCCCCTGTGCGTATAAATATACTCACTGAAAATAATAGATCCATTGCCGTTCCTATGGAACTTGATCTGCATGGGAGGCAAATCCTGCCCGGTATACATTTTGATATTTCTGCCTGTTTGAACAATCAGCTTTTTGTTGGTAACCGCATAAAATGTCCTGCCCCTTGCGGCCGCTTTCCGGAACACGCCGCCAAATAGGAAAAACACGCCAAACAGGATAAACGGAATGCCAAAAAGCAGAAAAAAGAACGGCGCTCCCGACAGAATGGCGGTTCCTTCCCAAAAAACAGAAAAAGAAAGCCACATGATACCGAATATGAGTACAATACCATCCGCTCCGGAAAAAACCATTCCCTTTTCCGGCTTGCCGCTCCAGACGATATATTCGTCGCTGTCCAAATACGGGGTAAAAATGCCGGCCACATTCTCAGTCTCCATCCTCATAAATCTCCCTTCTTATTCTAAAATCAATGTCCGAAAAATACGGACCGCTTTTCGATCTGCTCCTTACCACAGAAACTGTTCCTTTTCCGTAAGCTTCATCAGCGCTTCCAGATAATAATAGTCCCCATAGATGATGGAAAATTCGTGTTCTGCATCATGATAGGCTGCCGTACATTTCTGCAGCAGGTCATCTTCTTCCTCATTCCAGTTCACCCTGCTGTCCGTCAGCGCATGGAGCAGCCTGAGGGCCGCATGCAAATAAATTTCTCCCGCTTCGCCGCCCTTTCTTTTCGCCAGTTCGATCAGGCCGCAGGAAGCGATCGCAGCCGCTGTTGAGTCTTCCAGCTTCACTTCCGCAGGCTGCCTGAAGTCCACCGGGATCAGGCAGCTGTCCGGGATATTCTCTGCAAAATAACCGGCGATCCGTTCGGCAGTCTCAAGATATTCTTTTTTTCCAGTATGAATATAGCTGAGCACGAATCCGTACAGCCCCCAGCTCTGCCCTCTGGTCCAGGATGAACCTTCCGCATACCCCTGGCCTCCATAACTTCTGACCATCCTGCCCGTGTCCGGATCGAATTCCACGATATGGTTCACGGAACCATCCTCCCGCACAAAGCAGCGGCGGGCCGTATCCGCATGGTTCATGGCAATCTGGCGAAATCTGGGATCCCCTGTTTCTTCACTGGCCCAGTACAGAAGGGGGAGGTTCATCATGCAGTCAATGATCGCCCAACCCCTTCGATCCACTCCATCCGTTCCATCGTTCCAGGCGCGCAGAAACTTTCCCGCGCTGTTATATCTTCCCGCCAGGTTGCCGGCTGCCAGCAGGCCCCTGTTTCTGGCCTCCCGGTTCCCTGTCACGCGATAGTCCGCCACCGCGGTGGGCAGCCATTTAAAGCCATTATCATGATCCTGCTTCTCATAGTCCATCAGGCAGGCGTCCAATTTCCTCTCATTCTCTCTGGCAATCTGCGCATAGCGTTCTTCCCCGGTCAGCGCATACATCTGCCACATCATGCCTCCCCAGAACCCGTTCGTCCACCAGCCGATCTCGCTTTCCCCTGAACGATCGTCATGCACGCCTTCCTTCGTGGTATAAGGAATTTTATGGGCGGAGCGCTCGCTCACCTTCGCCAGCTTTCCAGCAACCCTATCCAGCGTTTTCTGCGCCCACAGCCTCTCTTCTTCTTTCAGCATCTGTCCCTTTCTCCCTTCACTCCGTTTTCCGGAGATTGTAAAATCATCGCAGCAGTTTTTATCATTTGATGCACAACCCCTTAACAGTTTCATCAGATACATCTTCTTTACTGCACTCTATCAGCATTATAACGTAAAAAGCAACTAAAACAATATTTTTGTTCTAATCTCTTTGCATAATCGTTACTGCTCAGCCCTCCGAGTTCCGGCACCTTTCCGCCGACGTGTTCCTCTGCCCTTGACGCTGCGGCAGGTATGCTGTTTGCCGGGACACGCTCGTGCGCCCTGGCGGCGTTGTCCGACGCCCGAACGGGCGGAGTTTAGCCGCCGTGCGGGAGATGTCCTCCTTGCAAAATTTTAGAAACAGCCAATTTTTGAAGTGGTTTTCTGAAAAAGAAATCCAGCGGGGCGCTTCCAGGCGAAGGAGGGGCATAGGAAAGCCGCGGTTCGGCCTGGGCGGCAATAGATGAGGGGGAAGAATGGAAATTTTTCTCCAAAGTAAAGGAGGCAAGTCCCTTTATTTGTGATAAAATAAAGACAGTTGTTATCATATATGGTTCTACATTTTATCAGGGAGGGCTTGCGATGAATACCTTAGATGCAATTCACAACAGACGCAGTATCAGAAAATATGTAAAGGGAACCGTTATACCCGAAGAGGATATCCGAAAGATTCTGGAGGCGGCGATGATGGCTCCCAGCGCGTGCAACTGCCGGCCATGGGAATTCGTGGTTGTGAGAAAGGAAGCGCTTCTCACACAGATCACGCAGCTGCATCCTTATACGCAGATGCTGAAAACGGCTTCTTTGGCAATCGTCGTCTGCGGCAGGCCGGAGCTTCAGGAAGGGATCTGTGCCGGTTTCTGGCCCCAGGACTGCGGAGCTGCCATCCAGAATCTCCTTCTGGCTGCTGAAGAATTGGGATACGGCACCTGCTGGTGCGGCTGCTATCCCGTCATGGACAGGGTGGAAGCAATGCAGAAACTGCTGCAGGTTACCAGCCTTCCGTTGGCAATCGTCGCCGTTGGCAGGGCTGACGAGGCGCCCGCTGCCAGGGGCTTCTACGATGAGGAACGCGTCATCTGGCTGTAACATGGCCAGTTAGCACGGCAGGCGGCGGGCTTTTGCTCCTACGCGAAAAAAGAAGCAGGCTCCTTCATCCAAAGGGGCCCGCTTCTTTTTCTTTCATCAAAGGGAATGGTCGAACATGGCAAAGGACAGCAGCAGGCTGTCCACGCCCTGACAGATCAGATACATGCGGATCAGCGACAGGTGGGAAAGCCTGGAAATGCAGTGTGCAATGAACCATAACGGGAACAGCAGCGTCATAGCCCATCTTCCTGCCCCAATATTGCACAGAAACAGAATGCCTGCCAGCAGGCTCAGTATTCCTGTCACAAGGGCTACGCCCGGCCCAAAGCCCGTGCGGCGTTCCATCTTAACATAAAAGGCGATGTCCGCAATTCCCGTAAGAACCGCAAACACTCCATAGACCACCGTTATCCCTGTCAGCATTCCAGACGGGCTGACCAGGCTGTAGATGCCAAGCAGGATCATCAAAATTCCCACAACCAATTCTAACTATTTCAAATGTGATTTTCTCATTGACATTCACCTTCTTCTTCTTTCTTTACAAACTCAAGCATAACAGATAAAAGGGCATTTTCCCATAATCAATGTGAACCATTTGTATAGACACAAAGAAGGATTTGTCAAAGTTTTTTCTCCATTGCACCTCTTCATCCCTAAGGGGACAGCTTTAAGAACAGAGGGGCGTGATGAACTTCTTTTAACACCTTGTCCAACAGATCTTTCATGGACAGGCGCAGGCTCGTGGTATTCATGCAGGGATGACAGCCGATCATGGGTTCTGCAAGCAGGCTTTCATCCATCAGCAGCTGCACCTGGTTTTTTACATCGTTCATCAGGCCCAGCACGCTCACCGAGCCGGGAGTCAGCCCGAGCAGTTCCTCCATCTCCTGCGGCCCGCCAAAGGACAGGCGGGAGCTGTTTACCGCATGAGATACCTGGCTGGTTTGAAACTGCTTATCTGCGGGCAGCATGAGGAGATAGAACGCCGTCTTTTGGCGGTTGCATAAAAATAAATTCTTGCAGATCGCGGCATCCAGAATCCGATCCACCTCTTCACAGTCCTGCATGGTCATGAGGGGCTCATGATCCACATATTCATACTCCACCCCCAGGCGATCCAGCAGGTCATATACGCGGATTTCCCGCTCCAGCCGCCCTTCCAGGTCAGCGGGCCTTCCCTTTGTCAGATGCATTGCTTTTCTCTCTTTCTTATTTATATTTACCGTCTATTTTACAGAAGGAAGGAAACGCTGTCCATTCTATTTTCAATTATTGGGCCCGGCAGGCTACTGTTCAGGCCCAATAATTGGAGTCTTAGTAAGAATAGTTCCTAAACCTCCGGTACATATACAAGATTCCGCAGGATATACACCCCTTCCTGCTCATTCAGCGCTCCCCCCAAAGCCAAAAAGGCATTCCCCGTTGCAATGCTCATGTGCCATAAAGTAACACAATAGCAAAGACCAATGACAGCCACCACTATTCCTAAAGTTTATTTTGATTTTCCTCTTGACTTTAATTTTATTTATTATATACTTAATATTGTTAAATTCAATAAGAAAGGAGAATTGAATTGGAGATAGATAAAATCCCTCAATGGATACTTGCATTAGACCCAGAGGACGCAACCTTTCTAAAGAACTTTGTTTTGAAATCAGGTTCACTGAAAGAAATTGCACGTTTGTACGAAGTTTCTTATCCGACAGTCCGACTTAGATTGGATAAACTCATTCAAAAAATCGAATTGAGCGACCAAAAGGAGGAAGAGCCGTTTTCAACATTTATCAAAGGGTTAGCAGTTGATTCACGAATTGATTTGGAAACTGCGAAGATTATTATCGAAAAATATAAGCAGGAAAAGGAGAAAAAATCATGAATACAGTTATGACATTGATTATCGCATTCGTTGTTATTGTACTTCACGTTTGGCTGTGTCACAGAAGCCCTAAATTTTGGTATTTAGGAGGTATCATCCCCCTTTTGTGGATTGGTGTGTTGGTATTTTTGTTTTTCAATGGCAAAATCAATTTTGGAGAAGATTGGAAAATAATTATTTTCCCGACACTTATCTTTTTCCTGTTTTGGATTCAGGGACATCAGGCAGCCAAGAAAAAGGAAATTGAAAAAATGAAAGCAAAGGATATGTAAGCACATGAAAGGAGAATTGACTATGAGAGCATTGATTATTTTAGCTATAACGTTTGCTATATTGGCAACACAATTTTATTGGGGCGTACGAAAAAAAGAATTTTAGGAGCAATTATTCCTTTTGTCATGACTGCGCTATTTATTACCATAAGTTTTTTGGAAAAAACAGCCGAGTACGCTATCACTGGAATTATTAGTGTAGTAGCCATTATTATCGTGTGGTTCATAGGATATTTTAAATCCGCAAAATATGAAAAATCTGAAATTGATAAAATGAAAGCAAAAGATATTCAATAAATAGCAAAGCCAGCCGAGCCAGCGGGCGGTCAAGATGAACGGGCTTCGCCCACCGTTGACAGCCCCGCCCGGTTTCGCAGTTAGGCAGTCAAGGAGCGACAGCAAGGAGTGCTGCCGCCCCGCACTATTATTCAGAGAGGGGGAATTTCCATGACAGACCAGAAAGCCTATCAAGAATATATCCAGCGCAGGTACAACGCCTCTTGCAAGGCTGTTATCCGCTGTGCCTGACAGCGTCCGTCCGTGCCGGAATTATGTAGAGCTCCACATAATTCTGTTGTATTTCCCAGCCTTTTGTGATACTATTTTGATACTAATAAACTTTACAGCCGAAAATAGCAGGTGGAATATTAACATATTTGCGAAAGTTTTTCCTGCGAAATCACCTCAAATACACCCTACTATATCTGAATTTGCCGAGTGGGAATAAAAATAACTTTTCAAATTGTCTCGTTGAAAATAGAAAAATCCAGCAGCAAAAACCGCTTCCTATGCAGCAGAAAACATTCTCAGTTTTCTCCCATAGGAAGCGGTTTTTTGAATCTCTGGACCTGGTCAATTACTCAGTCAAAAAATTTCCCCTTATAAAAATTTTCATTCCCGAGTTTTTTCGCCGTTAATCGAAACACGACACATCCATCAGGGCAAACCACCTCTTTGCAATCCTTTCTCACGCCTCCAATATTCTCTAAATCTCCACCGCTTCTCACCGCCTCCATGATGGGAAACAGCATCATCATTACTTTAGAGCAAATTCCCTGCCCTTCCCCATTCACCGGGCAACCATAGGTACAAGTATACCGGTCTCCAATTTCCTCCCCATTGCGGCAGTATCGCTCTGTACGCGATCCCCGGAGAAAACTGATAACCTCTATCTCAAACGCATACTCTTCCGCATACCACTTTTTCATTCATTGCCTCCTTTTTCTTCTATTCCACTTCTGCAAAAATCTTAAGAACAATCCTACACCGATTGTAAGTAATACAATTAATTTTAGCATCTCATCGCCCCCATTTCCACCCTATATCCCAAATTGAAAAAGAGAGCCGCAGATTCTGCGGCTCTCTTTGATGATCTGAAAGAAAAACTCCAAGATTATTCCTCAGAAGAAGCAGGAATCAATCCCATAGCCTGGGCAATTTCAATGTTTACCAAGAGAACATTTACCTTGTCCTCTCCAAAGACGCCCAGTGTCTTTCCTTCTGTATTCCGGTCGATGATTTCTCTGACCTCTTCCTCACTCAGACCAGAGGCCTCCACAATCCGGGGAATCTGGATTTCCGCAGAATCCGGAGAGATATGAGGGTCCAAGCCGGAGCCGGAAGCCGTGAGCAAATCGGTGGGAATGTCTTCCTCTTTCACCTCCGGGTTCTTCTCCAGGAAGGTCTCCAAATCAGCCTCCACACGCTCTGTCAGAGCGGGGTTGGAAGGTGCGTAGTTGTTGGAACCGGAAGACAGACCTGCAAATTCAGAACCATCGTTGTAGGTCTGGGTTCCATCCTCCTGCTCCACATAGGTATTATAATGATAGGCAGAGGGACGGCCCCACAGATAATAGTCCTCTGTAAACTCCTGGCCGACGTTCTTTGCGCCAACCACTTGTCCGTCTACTGTCACCAGACTGCCGGCGGCCTGACTGGGGAAAAAAACTTTCGACAGCCCCGTGAGCAGCAGAGGGAACAACAGACCGCAGATCAGCAACAATACGATTGTCACCAATAGTGCCTGGCGACCATTGTGCAAAAAATTCTTCATAATTACCTGGACCTCCTTAGAATCCAATGAGGGCGAGCAACGGATGGATGATCAGGTCAATGATCTTAATCCCGACAAACGGGGTGATGATGCCTCCCACCCCAAAGATCAGCATGTTGCGGGCCAGAATTTTTCCGGAGGACATGGGGCGGTATTTTACACCCTTCATGGCCAGAGGAATGAGGCAGGGAATGATGATGGCATTGAAAATCAACGCAGAAAGGATGGCACTGTAAGGCGTTGCCAAATTCATGATATTCAGCACACCCAGTTCAGGGATGGCCGTCATGAACATAGCCGGGATAATGGCAAAGTACTTGGCAATATCGTTGGCGATGGAGAACGTGGTCAAGGACCCGCGGGTAATCAGCAGCTGCTTGCCGATCTCCACCACTTCCAGAATCTTGGTGGGGTCGGAATCCAGATCCACCATGTTGGCCGCTTCCTTGGCAGCGGTGGTGCCGCTGTTCATCGCCAGGCCCACGTTGGCCTGCGCCAGCGCAGGGGCGTCGTTGGTACCGTCACCAGTCATGGCCACGATCTTACCCTCGGACTGTTCCTTCTTAATCAGCTTGATCTTGTCCTCCGGCTTGCACTCTGCCACAAATCCATCCACGCCGGCTTCTTTGGCAATGGTGGCAGCTGTCAGCGCATTGTCACCGGTACACATAATGGTCTTGATCCCAATCTTGCGGAGCCGCTCAAATCTCTCTACCATGCCGGGCTTTACCGTATCTTTCAGGTAGATGACACCCAGAATCTTGTTGTTCTCACAAACCGTCAGCGGGGTGCCGCCCAGGCCGGCAATTTCGGAAACCTTTTCCCGCAGGTCAGAGGGTACCTTGCCACCCAGTTTTGATACAAACTCCTCAATGGCATCAGACGCACCCTTGCGTACTTTGGTGCCGTCAGGCAGATCCACACCGCTCATCCGCGTCTGTGCAGAGAAAGAAATGAACTCGGAACCAGACAGCTCCTTGCTCTTATCCCCCAGCTGACGCGCCAACTCCAAGGTGGACTTGCCCTCCGGTGTCTCATCTTTCAGAGAGCAGAGTGCAGCACAGCGGATCAGATCCTCCCGCTTAGCGCCGCCCACAGGAAAGAAGTCAGCTGCCAAACGGTTGCCGTAAGTGATGGTGCCTGTCTTGTCCAGGATCATGGTATCCACGTCACCGCAGGCTTCTACTGCCTTACCAGACATGGCAATGACATTAAACCGGGTAACACGGTCCATACCCGCAATTCCGATGGCGGAAAGCAGACCACCGATGGTCGTCGGAATCAAACAGACACACAACGCAATCAAGGTAGAGGTCTGCAGCTGTACACCGGAGTACAGGCCAATGGGATACAGCGTCACAATGACGATCAGGAAAATGATGGTCAGAGAGACCAGCAACGTGTTCAGTGCAATTTCGTTGGGGGTTTTTTTTCTGGAAGCGCCTTCGACCAGCGCGATCATACGATCCAGGAAGCTGTTGCCGGGCTCAGAAGTGATCCGGATTTTCAGCCAGTCAGACACGATGGTCGTGCCGCCGGTAACCGAGCAGAAGTCACCGCCGGACTCCCGGACCACGGGAGCAGACTCACCTGTGATCGCAGACTCATCCACGGAGGCAATGCCCTCGATAACCTCACCGTCGCCGGGAATAATCTCCCCGGCCGAGACCATAACCACATCACCTTTCTTCAGCTGGCTGGAGAGGACTTCCTTCTCCGTGCCATTTTCCAGCAAAAGACGTGCCTTGGTGTCCTTTTGGGTTTTCTTCAAACTGGCCGCCTGTGCTTTTCCTCGTCCTTCTGCCACAGATTCCGCGAAGTTCGCAAACAAGGCAGTAATGAACAAAATGATGCAGACGATCACATTATACAGGCGAAGATTGGTGCCGGCACTCACATCCCCAAATAACCCAGGGAAAATGGAGAGAAGCAGCGTGATGATACAGCCCACTTCCACCACAAACATAACAGGGTTTTTCATCATGTATCTGGGGTTGAGCTTTGTGAAGGACCCAATCACCGCCTGATGAAAAATCTCGGGCGTCACCAGTTTTTGGTTGCGATTTTTACTCATATTCACAGTTCCTCCTTACGCCCAAAGGGTGAGGTGCTCTGCGATCGGGCCAAGGGCCAACGCAGGGAAGAAAGTCAGTGCGGCAAAGATATACACCACAAACACCAGAATCACCGCAAAGGAGAGGGTATCGGTGTGGAGTGTGCCAGCAGACTCATTGACAAAGCGTTTCTTCATCAGCGACCCCGCAATCGCCAGCTGAATCACAATGGACAGATAGCGGCCGAAGAACATCGCCAAGCCGGCGGTAATGTTCCAGAAATAGGTGTTATCGGCCAAGCCCTCAAAACCGGAACCGTTGTTCGCAGCAGAGGAAGCGTATTCATACAACACCTGGCTCAGGCCATGGAAACCAGGGTTGGTAATTCCCTCCTGCCCTGCTGCGGTACCGACCGCCAGCGCGGAGAACGCCAGAATCAGGAAGGGGTGAATGATGATGCACAGTGCGGTGAGCTTCATCTCCCGTCCTTCAATCTTTTTGCCCAGGTATTCTGGGGTACGCCCAATCATCAGGCCACAGATAAAGACTGCCAGGATGGCGTACATAATCATATTCATAAGGCCAACGCCTTTGCCGCCAAAGACCACGTTCAGCATCATGTGGAGCAGCGGCACCATGCCGCCCAAAGGCGTTAAGGTATCGTGCATGTTATTGACGGTACCTGTGGTAAAGGATGTGGTGGTCGTGGTAAACATCGCCGACTGGGCAATGCCAAACCGGACCTCTTTGCCCTCCATGCTACCCATGGACTGGGACAAGCCCGCATCAGCCAGTGCCGGGTTCCCCTGGCTCTCCGACCAGAAGCAGAGAGAGAGACCGATCAGGAAGATAATTCCCATTGCCAGGAAGATGCTGCGTCCTTCCCGTCCATAGATTCGGGCGGTCAGGCTCTTTCTCAGATCAACCTTTACTTCACTGCTCTCTGCCATGGCCTTCTTACGATCCCGCACCATCTTACCGAAGGTAATGACGCATGCGCCGGGCAGAAGCATCATAGAATACAGTTCAATGAGGTCAGAGATAATCGTGGGGTTCTCAATTGGTGTGGTGGAGTTTGCTCCAATGAAGCCACCGCCGTTGGTTCCCAAGTGCTTAATAATCTCCAACGCTGCCACAGGGCCCATCGCAATGGCTTGCTTGGTTCCTTCAATGGTGTCCACAACCAGGTTCCCCGTGAGGTTCTGAGGCACTCCCTGCCATACCAACAGCAGGCCACCCACAATGGAGAAGGGCAACAGCACACGGGTTGTAACACGAACCAAGTCCACGAAGAAGTTACCCACGTTGTCCTTGGTCTTTCCTGCCAGGCCACGAATAAAGGCAATGCAAGCGGCATACCCAGTGGAGGCAGAGACAAACATCATAAAGGTGATGACCAGCATCTGGGAGAGATAGGACAGTCCAGACTCACCGGAATAGTGCTGGAGGTTGGTGTTTGTCATAAAGCTGATGATGGTGTTGAAGGAAAGGGTTTCCTCCATGGCGCCAATCCCGTTGGGGTTGAACAGGCCAATACTCTGAATCCGCAGGATGATGTATCCAATCAGAATCATAATGGCATTGGTTCCTAACAGGCAAAGGGCATATTTTTTCCAATTCATGCCCTGGTTGGGATTGATCCCGCTGATTTTGTAAATTGCCCCGTCAATGCGGTTAAAAACCGGATCTGCCAGGGTGCGTTTCCCCGCGGCGACGTGATACAAATAAACGCCCACGGGAATGACGATGATCAGGTAAATGATAATCGTCAGGATTAACTGCAGCATAATGGCTACCTCCTGCGTGCCTTAGAATTTTTCCGGGTGAACCAGCGCATAAACAAGGTAAGCGCCCAGAAGCAATACGATTACGCCAAGTATGATCACAATACTTCCTCCTTTCATACATTGGCCTGGGTCATTCGTTGCTGTCCACCTGTTTGTGACACCAGTGGACCAACAAATAGACAAGCCCACAGCAAACAGCCAATGTGGCCACCATAATTAGGTCAAGCACTTTTGTTCCCTCCTTTGTTTTTCTCTTTTTTGCAGAGCAATTATAGCAGAACCCTCGTGAATGTGCCCTTAGCGAATTCCCTGGAGTGTTAAAGTTATATTAATATTTTCTCGAGAAATCAAAGCACAAATCCGCTCTGCCCCCCTTTCCAATCCCTGCATAGCCTACCCAAATACCTGCAAGTTATCTGGAGCAGCGAGAGAAAGTTTCCCAAGAAATAAAAACGCTGGTCCAGCTCTCCACTTTCATGCCTGGTCCAGCTTGTTGTTCTCTCTTTATAATGAATACAAAATTCAAAAGCGGCCAACCTTACCATTAAACTGCAAGGTTGACCGTCCCTGAATATATGTAAAGTAAATTGACTTTACAGATGTTGAACTATTTCCTGATCCTGCCTCCGTTTCTCTTCCAACGCTTCAGCCAGGAGCATATCTTTGACCTTCATCAATCGAACTATGTTATTTCGTTCATTTTCCTCCAGTTTCATTCTAATGTATTTGATGCTCTCCTGCATACGGGGAATCATAACATATTCCAACGCATTCACCCGCCGACGCGTCTTTTCAATCTCCTGCGCCAACAGCTGTGAGGTCTTTTCCACCTGCGCCAGCTTCAGCATATCCTGAAAAACAGAGGAGAGCGCCTCCACTGCGCCATCAATTTCGCAGGATGTCATGGCAAAGCCATAGGGATAAAGCCCTTTCCCTTTACACTCTTTCGTCCAAAAAGTATACATAGGAACAGGAACTGACATGATGTTGCGGGTGGTCATATCCAACTCCACACGTTGCTTGGGATAAAGCAGCGCTTGTTCCAACCCCTCCGGGGACATCAGAGCGGATGCCACGGTAAACGAACCATGGGCCCGCATCAATCCTTCCTCCACCCGACGCCGAAGGGTACGGTTTTCCCGGACACTCTCCAGGAACTGCTTCATCAGTTCATCCCGTTTGTCTTTGAGCAGCTTGTGCCCCCGCACTGCTGTTTTTAACCGGTTCTTGAGCCGGGTCAATTCCATCCGCGTGGCATTCACTGTGACCGATGGCATCTTTCCGCCTCCTTACGCTTGCCGGGGAAGATATTTGTCGATGTGTTCCTGCTTGATCCGTTTCAGCTCCGTTTCCGGCAAGATCGACAGCAGATCCCACCCAATCGCCAAAGTCTCCTGAATGGATCGATTCTCCTCAAAGCCTTGACCGACGTATTTCTTTTCAAATTCCTCGGCAAATCGGGCATACAGCAGATCTGTGGGCGACAAGGCCGCCTCCCCTAAAATTGACATGAGTTCTTTCGCCTGCTTACCTGCAGAATAGGCCGCAAACAACTGATTCATCGTCCCCGCATGGTCCTCCCGGGTCTTTCCTGCCCCAATCCCCTTGTCTTTTAAGCGAGACAGAGAGGGCAGCACATCCACCGGCGGCTGAATGCCAGCCCGGTGCAGCTCCCGGGAAAGGATGATCTGTCCTTCCGTAATATAGCCTGTCAGGTCTGGGATCGGGTGGGTCTTATCATCCTCCGGCATAGTAAGAATGGGGATCATGGTGATGGAACCCGCCCGCCCCACTTGACGGCCTGCCCGCTCATACATAGTGGCAAGATCCGTATAAAGATAGCCGGGATACCCCCGCCGGCCGGGGACCTCCTTCTTGGCCGCGGAGATCTCCCGAAGTGCCTCCGCGTAATTGGTGATATCCGTGAGAATCACCAACACATGCATGTTTTCATGAAATGCCAAATACTCTGCGGCGGTCAGCGCCATACGGGGGGTAGCAATTCGTTCCACTGCCGGATCGTTGGCTAAGTTCGTAAATAGAACCGTTCGTTCGATGGCGCCTGTCCGTTGAAACTCCTCGACAAAATAGTTCGCTTCCTCAAAAGTAATTCCAATGGCCGCAAAGACCACTGCAAAATTTGAGTCTCCGTCCAACACCTTTGCTTGCCGGGCGATCTGTGCCGCCAGTGCCGCATGGGGCAGCCCGGAACCCGAAAAAATGGGAAGCTTCTGCCCCCGCACCAAGGTATTCAACCCATCAATGGAGGAAATCCCCGTCTGAATAAACTCATTGGGATAGGCCCGGGCCGCAGGATTCATCGCCAAACCGTTGATGTCCCGATATTCCTCCGCCAAAATTTCCGGTCCCCCGTCGATAGGCTGCCCCATCCCATTGAACACGCGCCCCAGCATATCCCGGGACACCGCCAGCTGGAGGGGATGCCCCAGGAAACGAACCTTGGCATGGGCCAAATTGATCCCCGCATTGGCCTCGAAAAGCTGGACCACCGCACTGTCTCCATTGACCTCCAGCACCTTTCCACGGCGAACCGATCCGTCTGACAGTTCGATCTCCACCAGTTCATCGAAGGTCGCGCGCTCCACCTGCCGGACCACCATCAATGGCCCCGCAATTTCCGCAATGGTTCGGTATTCCTTGATCATATATCCGCCCCTCCTTTCTCTGTCAGCTGGGCAATCTGCTGGGCCATATCCCGGGCAATGGTTTCATAGGCCTGGATATATCGCTCCTCCGGTACACTTTTGGCTCTGCCAATGGCCGCACGGGCCGGAAGAGAGAA
>USKC01000028.1 GCA_900555195.1 uncultured Lachnospiraceae bacterium | reverse complement strand
GATGAGAAAAGGCAAGTGATTGGAAACGGAGTGAGGAACGTGGGAGTACAGGAAGCTCTTGAATTGCTGGCACAGGCGGTCAGGGATTCTGAAATTTATAAAGAATATCGCAGACAGTGCGACTTAGTAAACCAGGATGGAAATCTGCGGGAGAGGATCGACGAGTATCGAATCAGGAACTTTGAACTGCAAAATTCGGCCTATGCGGAAGATTTGCTTGACAAAATGGAGGCATTTGAGAGAGAATATGAGAAATTCCGTGAGAATCCCTTGGTGGAAGGGTTTCTGGACGCGGAGCTGGCTTTCTGCCGGATGATGCAGGAGATTGAAGTAAAGCTGACGGAGGCAGTTGACTTTGAGTAGCGCAGATAGAAGACACTCTAGGAAGAAAAAAGAGGTTGCCGGAAACGCGGTGTATACCGTTATTAAGGTGGTGGCCGTTATTTTGGTCATCATGGTGATATACCGTCTTGGCAGCATGGCATATAATTATGGAGAGCGGCTTTTCGGAGAACCGCCGATGGCGGAGGCACCGGGAGAGGATGTCGTCATAACGATAGAAGAGACGGATAGCGTGAGGGATGTGGCCGATAAGCTGGAGTCCGCCGGACTGATCAGGGATGCAGGGCTTTTTGTGGTGCAGGAAGGGCTGGCCGGGTATAAAACCGGGCTGCAGCCCGGAACGTATACGCTGAATACTTCCTGGACGGTGGAAGAAATGCTTCAGGTCATGTGTGCTGTAACAGAGGAAGAAGAGGCATAAAGGAAGGACAGGCGTAAGGGAAGAACAGGATGATCATTGACGAACGTCTGACAGTCTTTATCAATTCCTTAGATCAGGAAAACCCGGCTTATCTGAATGAGTTGGAGTTAAAAGCGAGAGAAACCAATGTGCCGGTCATACGCACGGAGACTCAGAGCCTGCTTAGAACGCTGCTGGCGATAAGCAGGCCGGAGACAATTCTGGAGGTGGGGACCGCGATTGGTTTCTCTGCGCTTTGTATGAGCGAATATGCGCCGAAGGGCTGCCAGATCACAACAATAGAAAAATATGAAAAACGAATTCCCATCGCGCGTGAAAATTTCAGGCGGTTTGGGAAAGAAGACAGCATCCGGCTTCTGGAAGGGGATGCTGCAGATATTCTGCCGCAGCTTGAGGAAGAATATGATTTCATTTTCATGGATGCGGCCAAGGGGCAGTATCTGCGGTTCCTGCCGCAGGCCATCCGCCTCCTTCGGGATGGAGGAATGCTGGTGACGGATAATGTGCTTCAGGATGGGGATATCCTGGAATCACGCTATGCGGTGACCAGACGGGATCGGACCATTCATGCCAGAATGCGGGAATATCTGTATGAACTGAAGCACAATCCATGTCTGATCACATCCATCCTCCCGGTGGGGGACGGAGTGGCGGTGAGCGTTAGGACGAAAGGAAACGAAAGCCTGTGATGAGAGACAATAGAAGAAAGCCGGAACTTCTGATACCGGCGAGCAATCTGGAAGTTCTGAAAACGGCTGTCCTGTATGGGGCGGATGCAGTTTACATCGGCGGGGAAGCCTTTGGGCTGCGTGCCAAAGCCAAAAATTTTGCGCCGGAAGAGATGGAAGAGGGTATTCGTTTTGCCCATGCGCGCGGGGTGAAAGTGTATGTGACCGCCAACATCCTGGCCCATAACCGGGATTTGGACGAAGCCGGACGATACTTTGAAGAATTGAAGAGCCTGGGACCGGATGCGCTCATCATTTCAGACCCGGGGATGTTTGACCTGGCAAAGAAGGTATGGCCTGAGGCTGAAATCCATATATCCACGCAGGCGAACAATACAAATTATGGGACCTATCTTTTCTGGTGGAGACAGGGGGCCAAGCGTGTGGTCAGCGCCAGGGAACTGAGCCTGGAGGAGATACGTCAGATCAGGGAGCGGATTCCTGATGAAATGGAAATCGAAAGCTTTGTGCATGGAGCTATGTGCATTTCCTATTCCGGCAGATGCCTGCTCAGCAATTATTTTACCGGAAGGGATGCCAACCAGGGCGCCTGCACGCATCCATGCCGTTGGAAGTATGCGGTAATGGAGGAGAGCAGGCCGGGAGAATACTTTCCGGTCTATGAGAATGAAAGAGGAACGTTTCTGTTCAATTCCAAGGATCTGTGCATGATTGAGCATATTCCGGAACTGGTGGAAGCGGGAATTGACAGCCTGAAGATAGAAGGAAGGATGAAAACAGCCCTTTATGTGGCGACAGTGGCCCGGACGTACCGGAAGGCAATCGATGATTATTTCCGCTCGGAAGAAGAGTACCGGAAAAATATGGACTGGTATAAGGAAGAGATCGCTAAATGCACCAACAGACAGTTCACCACGGGCTTCTATTTCGGAAAGCCTTCTGAAGAGGCGCAGATCTATGACAACAGCACCTATGTGGTGGAATATATTTATCTGGGCATCGTCGGCAGCGTGACGGAAGATGGACTGGCCCAGATTGAACAGCGCAATAAATTCTGTACAGGTGACCGGATTGAGATCATGAAGCCGGACGGAAGGAATATCCAGGTGCAGGTGGAGCGCATTCAGGATGCGCAGGGCAATCCGATGGAGAGCGCCCCCCATCCCAAGCAGCAGCTTTTCTTAAAGCTGTCTGTGCAGCCGGAGCCCTATGACCTGCTCCGCGTAAAGGCTGGAAATGAATAAGGAACAGCCCGGGACTGTACGAACGGCTGAAGTGAAGGATGGAATCTTTATTTTTTTGATGCGGGTTTGAAAAAGGTGTGATAAGATGAAGGAAGTTATGATTAGCAGGAGGATATTATGAGCGAAACACTGAATATTGAAGCGATTTTCGGTGAAAATGTGTTTAACCTCGGCAAGATGAAGGAGCGGCTTCCCAAAAATGTTTATAAGGAAGTGACGCGCGTCATGGAGCAGGGGGGTGAACTTTCCCTTGCAACGGCGGATATCGTCGCCAAGGCGATGAAGGACTGGGCTGTGGAGCACGGCGCTACGCATTATACGCATTGGTTCCAGCCTCTTACAGGAATCACCGCCGAAAAGCATGATTCTTTCATCGGCCATCCGGACGAGACGGGCAAGATGCTGATGGAGTTCTCGGGTAAGGAACTGATCAAAGGCGAGCCGGACGCGTCTTCTTTCCCTTCCGGCGGGCTGCGCGCCACCTTTGAGGCAAGGGGATATACGGCCTGGGATATCACATCTCCGGCGTTTCTGAAGGAAGATGCCACGGGCGTGATTCTGTGCATTCCCACGGCGTTCTGTTCCTATACCGGAGAAGCGTTGGATAAGAAGACGCCGCTGCTGCGTTCCATGGAGGCTATCAGCGAACAGTCACTGCGCATCGTGCGCCTTTTTGGGAACACAAGGGCGACCAAGGTGACGGCTTCTGTAGGGCCGGAGCAGGAATATTTTCTGGTGGATCGCAAGAAATATCTTCAGAGAGAGGATCTGATCTTTGCGGGCCGCACGCTGTTCGGTGCTCCTGCTCCTAAGGGACAGGAGATGGAGGATCATTATTTTGGCGTGATCCGTGAGCGGATCGGCGCGTTTATGAAGGATCTGAATATTGAATTATGGAAACTGGGCGTGACGGCCAAGACACAGCACAATGAGGCAGCTCCGGCACAGCATGAACTGGCACCCATCTATGAGACGGCCAACATTGCAGTTGACCATAACCAGATCATCATGGAAACCATGAAAAAGGTTTCGGAACGGCACGGCCTGCGTTGCCTTCTGAATGAAAAGCCTTTTGCCGGGGTGA
The DNA here is from genome assembly GCA_900555195.1 of uncultured Lachnospiraceae bacterium. Taxonomy (GTDB): domain Bacteria; phylum Bacillota; class Clostridia; order Lachnospirales; family Lachnospiraceae; genus Eisenbergiella. The sequence continues at coordinate 12,540 of USKC01000028.1, read as the reverse complement.
ATGGTTCAGGTAAACATAACAACTGGTCGATCACAACGGATGACGGGATGAGCCTGCTGGAACCGGGTGAGACGCCGAATGAGAACATCCAGTTCCTGCTGGTGCTGGCCTGTATTCTGAAGGCGGTGGATACCCATGCGGATCTGCTGCGTCAGAGTGCGGCGGATGTGGGAAATGATCACCGTCTGGGTGGAAACGAGGCGCCGCCGGCCATTATCTCTGTATTTTTGGGAGACCAGCTGGAAGATGTGGTGAGACAGCTGATCGAGACCGGGGAAGCGAAGTCCTGCCTCCTGGGTGGCAAGCTGATGACGGGCGTTTCTACGCTTCCGGATCTGCCGAAGGATGCTACGGATCGAAACCGTACCTCGCCGTTCGCTTTTACGGGGAATAAGTTTGAGTTCCGCATGGTGGGCTCGGCGGATTCTGTAGCTGGCCCGAATACCATTCTGAACGCCATCGTGGCGGAAGCCTTCTGCGAGGCTGCAGACGAATTGGAGAAGGCGGAAGACTTTGATATGGCTGTTCATGACATGATTAAGGAGTATATGACGGCTCACTGCCGCATTATCTTCAATGGAAACGGTTATTCCGAAGAATGGGCCAAAGAGGCGGAACGCAGAGGGCTGCCGAACATTCCTTCCATGATAGGAGCCGCCAGCGCGCTGACCACGGATAAGGCTGTGAAGCTGTTTGAAAAGTTCCACATCTTCACCCGCGCTGAATTGGAATCCAGAGAAGAGATTGTATATGAAACCTATGCAAAGAGCATTAATATCGAAGCGCTGACCATGATCGACATGGCTTCCAAGCAGATCATCCCTGCGGTAGTGGGGTATACACAGAAGCTTGCGCGGGCGGCTCTGGATGTGCAGGCTGTGGGCGTGGAACCGGTGGCACAGAAAGAACTGCTGGAACAGGTGAACGAGAAACTGACGGAAACCAAACGTGCGCTGGAAGAACTCAAAAAAGAAGAGGCCATAGCTTCGGTTATGACGAATGCGAAGGAACAGGCATTTTTCTATCGGGATGTTGTGATGCCCGCCATGAATGCGCTCAGAAAGCCTGCAGATGAACTGGAAGGCCTGGTTGATAAGGAAGATTGGCCGTTCCCGACCTATGCGGATCTGATGTTTGAGGTATAATCCTCGGTAAAAATATGAGAACGGATGAACCAAATCCGGGCGGAAGACAGCAGGCCGGCTCTCTGAAGGACAGCAGGGGGCCGGCCCTGTCTGTGCATCCCACGTCCCTGATGCTGCAGCGGCTCTGCTGTTTGCCGTCCCATAGGGGTGGAGTTTAGCCGCCATGCGAGTGGTTCTCCCACATGCAGGGATTAGGAACAGACAATTTTTTTTGCTTTTTTGAAAAAAGTGCTTGCAAATATTACAGGTATGCTATATAATCTATTCTTGCAAGCGGCAAAACCGCGATATAGATGAAGGGCTATCGCCAAACGGTAAGGCAACGGACTCTGACTCCGTCATTTCAAGGTTCGAATCCTTGTAGCCCTGCTCGATGAACCCCGGCAGAGAGGAACTGCCGGGGTATTTTCTGTAGAAATGGCACACGGGTTCCCCGGATGGCGGAAAGGAAAGGCTCTGCGCACCGCGAAAAGTAATGAGCAGTAACCAAAAGCGGAAAGAATCACTTGCCGAGCATGGCAAAAGACCGGGTGATTTGATATAATAAAGAAGTCCGGTCAATCCAGAGGTCAATTTCTTTCACTGCCACCCCTCAAACGGTATAAGCAGAGGAAAAATGAAGCATGACAGTACAGATTCTGGAACCGTCGCTTCAAAGTCAGAATTCTTGCGGCTTTGTTCTTGGCCCCGGGCAGTGAAGAATTGCCAGGGGTTTTTGTCTGATAGCCTGTAAATAAATGGTGAATCTTGTAAAGGGGCGGTTGGAATGCTATTCAAGATAAGCAAATCTTTTGTAGGAAAGATGTTTTTGATCATTGCAGTCTTCATCGGCATGATGGCGGTGATGGTTTTTTACTGCAATTTGTATGCCATGTGGGCGATCAGGGAAAGGGCGTCGGATTCGTATTTGTCCATGGGGAAGTATTATACTAAGGATTTGGATACGAAGCTGTATGCGATCACGGAATACATGGCGGGAAGCAGCATGGAAACGGACTTTCATGTGATCGCTTATTCGGACAGGCAGAAAATGGAGGACAAGTACGCCCTGGCGAAGGAGGCGCTGTACCGGAGCCTGTCCCAGGATATCCTGATGTACAGGCCGCTGGAATACTTTTTTATTTATACGCAGGAGGATATGATGCTGGTGCCTTCCGCCACCCAGGCCAGGACGCTGGGCAGCATAGAGATAGCGGAGGGGCTGCGCGCCCTGCTGAACGAGGAAAAAGAGGGGAAAAGCAGATATAACCGCCAGTGGGAGCTCGGTTATATCAATGGAGAGAGGTATCTTTACCGTTATCTTTGGTTCCAGGATACCTGTTTCGGAGCCTGTGTCAGCGTGAAGCAGCTTTTAGAGATACTGGGGGAATTCAGCCTCAGCGACTATGAAGTGTTTTTTGAGGCAGGAGAAGAGGGGGAGGGGCGCGATTATGGAAGCGACCTTTTGCTCCGGGTTCCGTCGGAGTACGGGAACTTTGACGTGGCGATCCGGGTTCCGTCGGAGAGGCTGTATGAGGAGCTGCGGGTCGTTTTGTACCAGAGCTTTTTTATTATCCTGCTTCTGATTATTCTGCTGCCGGTATTTTTCCGTTATCTTCACCGTATTATGGTACGGCCGATCCGCAGTATTGTCGGCACGATGCGCAAGGTGGGGGAGGGAGCGACTTATATCCGGATGCCTTCTATGCAAAACATGTCGGAATTCCAGCTGATCGGCGATACTTTCAACGGTATGATGGATCAGATGGAGCAGCTGAAAATCGATATCTATGAGAAAAAAATCGCGGAGCAGGAGCTGTATCTTCAGTGCTCCAGGCTGCAGATAAATCCTCATTTTTTCCTGAATTCCTTAAATACCCTGTATTTGCTGAATAAGCGGAGAGAACATGCGCAGATGAATCAGATCCTCACATATCTGCTGGATTATTTCAGGAACATTTTTTCCGGGAAAAGGGATATTGTGAGGCTGGGAGACGAGGTCAATCTGGTTTTGAGCTATGCGGCGGTGCAGAAATTCAGGTATGACGGGAATATTCATATTAAGTACGAGGTGGAAAAGGAGGCGGAGGAGGTTCCGGTTCCGTCCATGGTCATGCTTACCTTTGTGGAAAATTCGATTAAATATTCCACGGATTATTCGGAGGATCTGAATATCCGGCTCTATGCCGCCCTGTGCGGGGATCGGCTTAGGATCCAGATTGAGGACAATGGAAGAGGCTTTTCGGAGGAAATTCTTCAGGCGCTTCGGGAGGGGAAGACGATCTATAGAGAGGGGCGGGAACATATCGGGATCAGCAATATTGTTTCCCGGCTGAATTTGTATTATGGGAAAGAGGCGGCCGTTTCATTTGACAACAGGGAGGAAGGCGGCGCGCGCGTAAGGATAGGACTTCCGCAAAGGAGGGATGGCGATGAGGCTGCTGCTGGTTGACGATGAAAGATTAATTCTGGAAGAGCTGATTACGATTACGGATTGGAAAAGGATCGGGATCGATCATATTGAAACAGCGGGCAATGTGGAGCAGGCGAAGGGCATCATACAAAGCCGCAGGCCGGATATTATCCTGTGCGATATTGAAATGCCGCAGTCGAGCGGCCTGGAGCTTCTGGAATGGTGCAGGGATAACGCGCCGGAGACGGAAACGGTCATATTAACGTGCCATGCGCAGTTTTCCTATGCCCAGACCGCCGTGAGACTGGGAAGCTTGGATTATTTGCTGAAGCCTGTTACGGAGGATACGTTAATCCGGGTGATCCGGTCTGCCCAGGAGAAGATCCAAAGGAGGCTGTGGAAGGAAGAATTCAGCAAATATGGCGAGATATGGATGCGGCAGCAGGAATATTGGAGGGAAAAATTCTGGGAGGATCTTTTCCTCGGGAAGCTTGGGGAAATGCCGGAGGAATGGAAGAAGGAGGCCGAAAAAAGAAATATTCTTGACGAACTGGAGCCGGACATGGTGCCGGTGCTGTATCGTATTTATGGCGGTCAGGAAGCAGGAGAGAAGGACGGCTCTGAACGAAGGGCGCTCAGGGACTGGCTGGAGCGGGAAGGAAGAAGAGGGAGGGAGATCTTGCTTGCGCCGAAGACGGGCGTTTTGCTGACCGAGGCTCGGGAGGCGGAGGGAGGGGAGCTGAGAGAGTATCTGCTTCATGCGCCCTGGGAGAGGGAATATACCGCTTATATCGGAAAGGCGTGCAGCTGGGATCAGCTGCGCGGAGAGGTGGAGCGGCTGTTGGATCTGATGCTGGACAACGTGTCCTGCATCAGAGGGATCGAACTGGCGGAGCGGATGGAAAAACGCCGGCCCATCCCTCCTTTGTCCATGGAAGGCTGGGACAGTCTGATTGAAAGCGGCAAAGAGAGGGGGATACTGCATTCCTGTATGGAATGGCTGCAGGAGGGGAAGAGGAACGGAAGTCTGACAAGGGCTTGTCTGCAGCTGTTCCAGCATGATATCGAACAGGTCCTGTATGCGGCCCTGCAGGATTGCGGGATACAGGCGCATCAGTTCCTGTACAAGGGAAACATGCTGAATGAACGCCTGGAGGCGGTCCATACGGTGTCTGAAATGGAGAATTGGCTCCGGAAGGTGTTGTCCGGCACGGCTGCGCTCTTAAAGGAAGCGGGCGAGCCGGAGAGCGTGACGGAGCGGGTAAAACAGTATGTGCGGACATCCGTGGGAAAAGATATTTCCAGAAAAGAAGTGGCCGATAAGATGTATCTGAATCCGGATTACCTGGACAGGATTTTTAAGAAGGAAACAGGAATGTCGGTGAATCGGTTTATCACAGCGGAAAAGGTAAGCATGGCGAAGAAGCTTTTGAATAAAGGGGAGCTTTCCGTCAGCGAGGTCGCGTCCAGGTGCGGCTATACGAATCTATCCGGTTTTTCCGCCATGTTTAAAAAAGAAACGGGCGAGAATCCTACAGAGTACAAGAAACATGACTGAAGAAAGAAAAGGATCCTTCTGGGGGCATAAGCCTTCAGGAGGATTTTTTATTGGGTAGGAAAGTTCCGTTCCTATTGAATAAAAAAGAACAATTCACTGTAGCTGTGCATGCGCGCTCGCACGAAACAAAAGGTAGAGAATTCATAAATTCAGGTCGAGTTTCAAGTAGAACGCGGAATGTGGGGAACCTATAATAAAATCACAGAAACCTGAGGGAACAATAACAAAGGAAGGAGGCAATTATGAGAAGGAATCGAAAAGGAATGGCGCTGCTGCTGGCGGCAAGCCTGCTGTTAGGCGGCTGCGGCGCGCAGGGAGGAAACGAGCCGTCCCAGGAGACGCAGGGGACACAGGGGACGGCTGCAGAGGTTTTGAGCGAGGAGGCAGAAAATACGCCGGTATCCGAAGAAGGCGGGGAAGAGCCCTATACGATTGTGTACGCTTTCGACGTATGGGTACAGCAGCCGGATTGGGATCTGGTGGAAGAAAATCTGAATACGCTGGTAGAAGAGAAAATCGGAGCCAGGGTGGAGCTGCTTCCAATGACGGGAGCGAACTACGACCAGCAGATTAATCTTATGATTTCCAGCGGAGAGAAGCTGGATCTGTATAACGCTTCCGCACGGACGACGTTCAGCACGGACGTATCCTCCAATAAGATCATGGGGCTCGATGAGGAAATGGTTCAGCAGTACGCCCCGGAGCTGCTGGAGGTAGAGGGGGACTTTATCAAGGCTACGACAATCGGCGGCAAAATCTATGGCTTCCCTACCATACGGGATATGGCGAATGCGTATGGACTGATCATTCGGGACGACATCGCCCAGAAATACGGGGTTGAGATCAATGACAGCATGGGCAGCATGACCGTAGAGGAAGTGGATGAGCTGTTTGCCAAGATTAAAGAAGGGGAACCGGATATGTACGTTACGCAGCCCCAGGGGCAGACGACAAGCGTGCTGGACAGCTTCTTTAAGCAGCATGACAGCATGGGGGACGATATGGGAGTCCTTCTTGACCACGGACAGGGAGAGCTGCAGCTGGTGAATCTGTTTGAAACCCCTTATTATGAAGACGCCGTAAGAAAGGCGAGAGAGTGGAACGAAAAGGGATATATCCTGCCGGACGCTTCCACGAATCCGGATACCGGGGTTTCCTATTACAAGACAGGGAAGGTGGCGACGACCTTATCCCTCATCCATCCCGGCGTTCCGACGGACAATAGCAATATGACCGGAATCAAGAGCGATGCCGTGACGGTGAATCCCGCATTTACCAATACGCAGCAGGTAGGGGCGATCATCCAGTCGATTCCGACGACCTGTGAAAATCCGGAAAAGGTTCTGGAATTCCTGAATCTTTTGTACACGGATGAAGCGGTTTACAATGCGCTGGTCTGGGGCGTGGAAGGAACCCATTATGTCCATGTCGACGGAAGCGACGAATGGATCACTTATCCGGAGGGAGTTACTGCGGATACGTCGGGCTACACGCTGAGCGCCACCTATGCGTTTGGAAACAGATATTTAAGCTATATCTGGAACACGGATCCGGAAAACCTGAATGAGAAGTTCAGAGAATTTAACGACAGCGCGATTAAGTCGAATGCATTGGGCTTCGTATTTGACCCTTCTGAGGTAAAGACAGAAGTGGCCGCCGTACAGGCTGTTTTTGATCAGTACAGGCTTCCGCTGGAGAACGGAGTAATCGATCCGGACGAAAATCTGCCTAAGTTTATCCAGGCCCTGAAGGATGCCGGAATCGATACGGTAATTGCGGAAAAACAGAGACAGCTTGACGAATGGGCTGCGGCCAATTAATCCCAGAACGGCCGGGCATGGACGACATGACCCGGCCGTGGCAAGCTGCGCTGAAAATGGGAGTTGAGGAAGTATGACAAAAATAAAGAAAACGCTGCTGTATATCAGGAGGACTTTTCCGCTGTATCTGATGATGCTGCCGGGGGCCCTGTATCTTTTGATTAATAACTACTGCCCATTAAGCGGCCTTGTGGTAGCCTTTAAGGACTATGACTATGGAAAGGGAATCTGGGGGAGTTCCTGGGCGGGGCTGCAGAACTTTGAGTTCCTGTTTAAAAATTCCACGGCATGGGTGATCACAAGGAATACGATCCTTTATAATCTGCTGTTTATAGCGCTGAACACGGTGATTGGCGTATGCATCGCGGTTCTTCTGAATGAGATCAGAAACAGGACGGCGTTAAAGATCTATCAGACGGTCATTCTGCTGCCCTATCTTTTTTCCATGATTATTATCAGCTATCTGGTATTCGCCTTTCTGAGCTCTGACTCGGGGCTGCTGAACAAGGGGATTCTCCAGGCTATGGGGGCGCCGCCCATTTCCTGGTACAATGAAGCCAAGTATTGGCCCGTCATCCTGCCGATTGTAAATACCTGGAAGGCGTTTGGCTTCCAGAGCATCATCTTTTTTGCAAGCGTGGTGGCGGTGGACGATTCCTACTTCGAGGCGGCGCAGCTGGACGGCGCCGGGAAGCTGCAGCAGATATGGTATATTACGCTTCCTTTTTTGAAACCGGTCGTGGTGATGATGACTCTTTTGGCGGTAGGAAAGATCTTCTACTCTGATTTTGGGCTTTTTTACCAGGTGACGCAGAATTCAGGCGCTATCTTCAGTACGACCAATACGATCGACACCTATGTGTACCGGGCGCTTACCCAGATGGGGGATGTGGGGATGGCTTCGGCGGCCGGCGTATACCAATCTATCGTAGGCTTTATTCTGGTTCTTCTGGTGAATCTGGCGGTGAAAAAGCTGAGCCCTGAAGACGCGTTGTTTTAGGAGGAATGTGCGATGAAAAAAAAGCGCTTTCATGCTTCGGCGGCTGTGGCAAACGTTGTTCTCTGCCTGATGTGCTGCTTCTGTATCCTGCCCATCCTGCTTCTGATCATAGCTTCTTTTACGGATAACGATACCGTATTCAGAAACGGATATTCCTACTTCCCGGAGAAGTGGAGCCTGGGCGCATATGAATATCTGGTAACGCAGTCAGAGACGATTACGCGGGCATATGGAATTTCTATTTTTATCACGCTGGTCGGTACGGTGGCGGGGCTTTTGTTCACGGCGATGTTCGGCTATGCCCTTTCCAGGAAGATACTCCGGGGGCGGAGGGCGATGAACTTTTTCGTCTTCTTTACGCTGCTGTTTAACGGCGGGATGGTGCCTACTTATTTGATGTATGTGAACACCTTCCATATTAAAAATACGCTGTGGGCGTTGCTGATCCCCAGCAATATCCTGATCAACGGATTTAACATCCTGCTGATGAGGACGTATTTTGAAGGGAATATCCCGGATGAACTGATCGAATCGGCCAAGATAGACGGAGCGGGGGAATTTCGGATTTTTCTGCAGATTGTATTTCCGATCTCCACGCCGATCCTGGCGACGGTGGGCCTGTTGATCGGGGTGGGATTTTGGAACGATTGGTATAACGGGTTATTGTATATCACAGATACGGAACTGTTCAGCCTGCAGAATTATCTGAACCGTATCCTGCTGGATATTCAGTTCATGACCCAAAGCATGTCCGGCAATGTGGACGCCGCCAGCGCCCTGGCCAAGATGCCGACGGTAACCGTCAGAATGGCGATAGCGGTAATCGGGATTGTGCCGCTGATCATTATTTTCCCGTTTTTCCAGAAATATTTTGCCAAAGGAATTACGGTGGGCGCGGTTAAGGGATAAGCGGTACGAAAAAGAAGGAGAAAAGCAATGAGATATGTCAGATTGGGAAATACGTCGTTAAGGGTATCGGATCTCGCGCTTGGCACGGGAGCGCTTGCCAGCAGGGTGGATGAGAAGACTTCTCTGAAGATCATGGACTGTTATATAGGAGAAGGGGGAACTTTCATCGATACGGCAAACGTATATGGCCGGTGGAATCCGGGAAATCTGCCCCTGTCCGAGAGGATGATCGGAAGATGGCTGTCCTTTCACCATCTGAGGGACAAGGTGATACTGGCTACCAAAGGGGCTGCGGACAATGAGGGGGAAAAGGGGAAGAAGCGCCTTTCCAAACAGGAAATCAGGCAGGATTTGCAGGACAGCCTGAAGAATTTAAGGACGGATTATATTGATCTGTATTATCTGCATCAGGACGACCCTTCAAGAGACGTAGGGGAAATTATGGAAACGGTGAACGAATTGAAGAAGGAAGGGCTGGTGCGCTATTTTGCCTGTTCCAATTGGAGCGCGCGGAGAATGGAAGAAGCGGATCGCTATGCGGCGGAGCATGGATTGGAGGGCTTTGCCGTCGATGAGATCATGTTTAATCTGGCCAAAGCAAATGAAAAGACCGTCCTGGAGGCGACGCAAAGCTGTGTAAACGAGGAGATCTTCCGTTACCATAACCGGAAGCAGCGGCCTCTTACCGCCTATACCTCCCAGGCGGCCGGATTCTTCGCCCTGTATCAAGAGAAGGATTTTCTGACAAATGAGAAGTACAGCTTCCCCAGGGACTACTTTTACAATGAAGCGACCCTAGGCAGGGCGCGGCGGGTGGAAATGCTGAAAAAACTGACAGGACGTTCCGAACTGGAGATTACGTTAGGCTATTTGTATGCCCAGCCTTTTCAGGTCATCCCGATCGTGGGGCCGTGGAAGGAAGAAGAGTTAAAGAGCAGCATCCGGGCGGCGGAGTGCAGGCTTTCAAAGGAAGAACGGGATTTCCTTCTGGACGGGGAGGAATTTTAAGATGCATGGTCTTACACAGATTCCGGTGACGGAACAGACGATGGCGGAAAAGGACGAGGCTTTGAAGCCGGGGGACATGGTCATGGGGCCGGCGGGAGGCAAATATGCCGGTAAAAACAGACAATGGCAGGGGATTCCGTCCCTGACCAGAACCGAAAACGGCAGGCTGTATGTCTGCTTCTACAGCGGCGGGGATGAGGAAGGGGCGGAGAACTATGTGCTGCTGAAAAAAAGCGACGATGAAGGCAGAACCTGGTCGGAACCGATTCTGGCGGTGGACCCGGCGGGAAATGTGAGGGCCTTTGATCCCTGCTTATGGACGGCTCCGGACGGAAGGGTCTTTTTATTCTGGGCGCAGAGCTACGGCGGTTTTGACGGAAGGGCGGGGTGCTGGTTTTCCGTATGCGAAGCGCCGGATGCGAAGAACCCGGAATGGAGCGGGCCGATTCGCATCGGTGACGGCGTGATGCTGAATAAGCCGACGGTATTGCAAAATGGAGACTGGCTTCTTCCCATCAGCCTATGGAAGGCCATCGCTTCGGAGTATAATCCCTCCTGTCCCAACCGGCTGGCCAATGTATACAGGTCGTCGGATGGAGGGAAGAGCTTTCACTATCTGTCCGGCGTAGATATGCCGGACAGATACTATGACGAGCATATGCTGGTAGAAAGAACGGACGGAAGCCTGTGGATGCTTCTGCGGCTGCAGACAGGACTTGGAGAGGCGTTCTCTGCCGATGGGGGGAAGACCTGGCATTCTATCGAAAAAAGCGGGATATGGGGGCCGAACGCCAGATTTTTTATCCGCAGGCTGCGCTCCGGCCGTCTGCTTTTGGTGAACCACGCGCGAGAATCCGGTGAGGATACATCCGGCGCGGACGCATCCGGGGCGATATCCAAAGCGAATATATCCGGGACGGATATGGTGGCTGGAAAAAGAAACCGCCTGGCGGCGTTTTTATCCGACGATGAGGGAAAGACCTGGTCGAGGCCTTTGATCCTGGATGAAAGAGAGGATGTGTCCTATCCCGACGGAGTGGAAAGGGAAGACGGGCTGATCGAGCTGATTTATGATTACAGCCGGTTTGCGCAGAAAGAAATTCTGATGGCAAAGTTCCGGGAAGAGGATATCCTGGCGGGGAGAATGGTTTCAGCGGACGGAAAACTTCGGATCCTGGTGGATAAGGCGGGGGAATAGATACGGGAATGAGGATGAACTTATATTGTACGGTGATCGGGCAGAAAAACAGGGACGGGATCTATCGGTTTCGTTTTGAGGAAAAACAGGGAACGCTTCGGGAGGCAGGAAAGGAGGATTCCTTTCCCGCGGTTGCCCTGGCGGTCTGGGAAAGGGGGCGGATTCTGTATGCGGTCAGTCAGGAACAGGAGGGCAGCCGGATTCGCTCTTACTCGATTCAGCCGGACGGGAGCCTGACGCGGAGGGCAGAGAAGGAATATGGATTTTCTGGCGTCAGTTATGTGAGGGCAAGCGAAGACGGACGGCTTCTGTGGATCGCGGCCTATGGCTGCGGCGCGGTTGCGGCCGTTTCGCTTCAGGACGGCCGTCCGGGGGAGGCGGCAGCCTGGAAGGCTTTCCCGGGCAGCGGCATCAATCCGAAGAGACAGGAATTTTCCCATCCTCATTTTATCCTGGAGAGGGAAGAGGGCTTGTTTGTGCCGGATCTTGGAACGGATCAGATCCATAGGCTGACGCCGGTGCGGCGGCAGGGGAAGCTGACCCTTGTATGCTGCGGGAATACGGAATTGCCGGCAGGAAGCGGGCCCAGGCATATGGCCTATAACCCCGAAAACGGGGAGTATTATCTTGTGACGGAGCTGGGAAACGAAATTTTCAGATACGTTTGGGACGGACGGAAGAAGGAATTGGTCTGCAGACAGCGGCAGAGTCTGCTGTCCGGATGGGGAAAGGGAGAAAATCTGGCGGCGGATGTCCGTGTTTTTGGGAAAGGAAGCAGGGTGCTTGCGTCCGAAAGAGGGGAGAATACGATTCAGATTTTTGAGGTAGACAAGGAGAACGGGACATTGACGCTTATACGCCGCATCCATACGGACGGGTGGCCGAGGAACGTCAGGGCGGACGGAACGGGCGGCTGGATATTTGCGGCCAATGAAGAGTATGGGAACAGTCGGGGAAGTCTGGAGGTTTTCGGGAAGGACGGCAATTGCAGCTGCAGGATACCATTGCGAGGAGCCTATGCGATGGAAACGTTCTTTGAGGAAGGGGAAGGGGTATGAAATTATTTCACTGTACGGCTCATTTGATCATGGACGTGAGCAATACCTACGGGTATGCCAGGGAACCGGTTTTGGCGAGAATGGGAGACGGCTCCCTGATCTGCACATTTTTAAGCGGAGGACATACGGAGCCGGAGGATCAGAATATTACGCTGGCGGTAAGAAGCTATGACGACGGCGTGACGTGGAGCAGCCCGCAGGTTCTGTTTTATCACCGGAGAAGGGCGGCATATACGACAGAAATTTTTACGGGCGCGAAGCGGCCTATGATGGTTGTCCATACTTACGCCGCGGAAAGCAGATACCGTGAGATCAGCGCCTTTCTGTCCTTTTCGGACGACGACGGAAAAACCTGGAGCGAGCCGGTATCGCTTCCGGGAGCGGCCTCACACGGGAATGTGCGGAAAGGGATCGTCCTTTCAAACGGCAAATGGCTGTTCCCGGTATACTGG
>USKC01000027.1 GCA_900555195.1 uncultured Lachnospiraceae bacterium | reverse complement strand
CCACAATGATGATTCCGGTACACGCTACGTTGGTTCCTACATTTATGGTAATGAAGGAACTTGGATTGGTGGATACGCATATGGCTTTGATACTGCCCAATATTGTATCCGTATTCGGAACTTTTTTGCTAAAACAGTTTTTTGAAACGGTTCCACAATCCCTGATTGAAGCGGCCAAAATGGATGGGGCGACGCCCGGAAGGGTTTTTGTTTCGATAGCCCTTCCTCTTTCCAAGCCATCGCTGGCTACGTTGGCAATTTTCGTTATGCTTTCAACCTGGAATGATTATATTCGTCCTCTTATTTTCCTTAATACATTAAATAAGTATACGCTTCCGCTGGGCCTGGCATTGTTGAACGGAACGTTTACGACGGATTGGGCGGTATTGATGGCGGGTACTACACTGGCGGTCGTTCCGGTATTAATCGCATATATTTTAGCACAGGATTATTTTGTAAAGGGAGTGATGTTATCCGGAATCAAATGACAGAGAGGACAAGAAGGGGTTAGAACAGAAAAATGGGGGAAAAGAAAATGAAGGAGATCATTATTATTTATCACAACCATTTAGATCCGGAGTGGGCGAGATGTTTTGATAAGCCTCTATACAGAAATGCAGTGATGCTAAGAAGCTATGCGGATGTGTGGGACTGTGTGATTGACAGATGGCTGTCTATGGCAGAAGAGGGATATGGTTATACTGAGGGACAGTACTTGGTTTGGAGAACCTATCTGGAACGGCATCCTGAGAGAAAAGAATTGGTGAAAAAGTGGATCCGCGATGGGAGGTTGGAGATTTTACTTCAGGGAGAACTGACTCCGGAGACGAATTACATCCCGGCCGAAGGCCTGTCCAGGAATTACTTGTTGGCCAAGGATTTTTATCAGGAATTCTGTGGAGAAGGGTATGAAGGGACAAAACTTGCCTGGATATGGGATGCCTTTGGAAACAGCGCAAATATGCCTCAGATCCTGAAATTAGCGGGAGCGAAGATGGTGGGAGGAACGAAATACAGAGTATGCAGACAAGATTATTGGGTAGGGATTGATGGAACGAAACTTCCCTGCGTGGACAGGCTGCTGCGTACGGATTCCCGCGATAAAGGAGGGGCTGTTTATTACGGACTGAGCAGGCATGCTCATTGCAGAAAGTGCAAAGGATATGGCTGTGAGGAATGCCAGGGGACGGGCATGGTTTTTGCGCATAATTTCAGCGAAGATGGGGCGATGGAATTGCTGGAAGATGCCATAAAAGGGACGGAAGAAAAAGAATTTGTCATGATCGGAGGGGAAGAAGTCCTTCCGAACCATTGTATCCTGGATGCAGTTGATAAACTGAATCAGAAATATGCGGGGAATATCAAGATAAGATTCGGGGGACTGTCAGAATTCTGGAATGAAAAGAAAGGATATTATGAAGAAAAAGAACGGGAATATCAGGAATGTACGGAGGATCTGAATCCGGTTCACCAGGGCTGTTATGTGACCAGAATTGAGAATAAGCAAAGAGTACGGGAAGTGACGTACAAACTTCTTCAGGCTGAGGCGAGAGAAGCGGAGCGGATGTGGAATTCAAGCTTCCAGAAACCGGATGAACAGTTTACGCAAGCCTGGAGAGATCTGCTGCTGAACATGCATCATGATTCCGTCAGCGGGGCGCATATAGACGGCGGCCAGGAAGAGCTCATGGATTATCTGGACGAAGCGGAATCCATCGCAGAGCAGTATAGTTTGAGGAAAAAAACGAAAAAAATATTCCGTATACAGGGGCCGGAAAGAGGAAACGAACAGATACAGATGAAGAAATTGGGGAAAATGGAAGTTTTCTACGAACGAAAGGGAATCGTATCTGTATTGAAAGAAGGAAAGGATCTGTTTGGAACATTCCGTTACCAGAATATGACATTTACCAAAAACAGTAGCAGGCCGATTCATATCGGAGAACTGTTGCTGCAGTGTGATTGGGGAGATAATCATAATGCCTATTTTCTGGGGGATTATGTTACGCTTGGAGATTATCACTATGCGGTATATGAAGACGAAACAGGAATCCTTTGGCGGGGATGCCATGAGGCGATGGATCCTGGAGTGAAGCGTTTAGACTGGGAAATGCGGGTTGAAGCTTCTGGAGATGGGGAGCGCCTCGATTTCTATCTGGATGTGAACTGGGATACTTACAATAAGAGGCTGCGGTTGGCGGTTCCGGTGGCAGACGACACAGATACCTCCATTTGGGAAATACCTTATGGCTTTATTGAAAGACATTTTTCTCCTGAGAAGATTTTGCCCTTTTCAGAAGACTTTGCAGATATTGCTGTGCGGTCGATAGGTGAATTTCCGGCGCTGCATTGGGTAAAGCATGAAATTGATGAGGAAAAAGGTGTTGTTCTGTTAAATAAAGGAATTCCTTCTGTGAAGTGGACGCCTGGCTGTTTTGAAATGTCCCTGTTGCGTTCGCCTATGATGACAGGAGATACCGTCCTCCCTAGTGTGGATGAGATATGGGACGTGGACGGAGTAAGAGACACCGGGAAACATCGCTTTGAATTTTCCGTATGGCCATATACGAAGAAAATCAGCAATGCGGAAATCACTAAAACCGGATATCAGTATAATGACGCGTTGCTGCAAACACCGTTTACGGTGGAAGGGGATGTGGTGATTACCGCTTTTAAACCGGCGGAGGATGGAGCAGGCTGCATTCTCAGAATCCAGGAGGCCAATGGAAGCGATTCTGACATGCGGATTCTGTTTGATGAAGAACGCAGCGTGTGGGAGACGGATCTCATGGAAAGGAAGACCGGGGAAGCGTTTGCCGGGAAACAGTATGAATGCCGATTGCACAAGCATCAGATCTTATCCCTTTATATCTGCTAGAAGAGAAGAAGAAGGACTGAGAAGCCGGTTAAGGCGAGGAGGAGATACTATGAAACGATCACAAATTAACCACATCATTGAGGAAGCGATTGCGTTTACAGAGGGGCGGGGAATATGTTATCCTGATTTTGCCACCTGGACGATGGAGAAATGGGGACATCTGAAGGAAAATCAAAGAGAAATTGTGGATAACATGCTCGGATGGGATATTACCGACTTTGGAAGCGGGGATTTTGAAAATGTAGGGTTGCTGATCTTTACGTTCCGGAACGGCAACTTCCACCGCAAGGAGGAATATCCGAAGCCTTATGCTGAGAAGCTGTTGCTTGTCGGTGACGGACAGGAACTGCCGTTTCATTTTCATTGGTCCAAGATGGAAGATATCATCAACAGAGGCGGCGGCAACCTGATTGTCCAGCTTTACAATTCGGACGAAGAGGAAGGCTTTGCGTCCACTCCTGTGGAAGTGAGCATGGATGGGGAGACTGTAACTGTTGAGGCAGGAGGAGTGGTGAAGCTTTTGCCGGGGCAGAGCATCACTTTGAAGCCGAAGCAGTATCACAGATGGATCGGGGAAAAAGGAACCGGTCCGGTCATTCTGTTCGAGGTGTCTTCTACCAATGACGATACGGTTGACAACCGGTTCTATAGCGCACAGGAACGGCTTCCAGATATCGAGGAGGATGAGGAGCCCGCATATCTGTTGTTCAAAGATTATGAGCGTTATGCTGTATTCGGGGATTAAAAAGGAGAGGTGATTATGCCAGGCAGAGGGTATACCAGCTATAAGGTTTCGGACAGATGGGAAGAAGCCATGCTGTGCGGAAACGGGACGATAGGGGCCCTGATTAAGGGAAAACCGATGAAGGAAGAGATCCTTCTGACGCATGAGAAGCTGTATCTTCCGATTCATGAGCCCCTTCCGCCCGTCCGTACGGCGGAACATATGGAAGAAATCAGAACGATGCTGCAGGAGGGAGCGTATCAGAAGGCGGCAGACTATGTGGTGGAATTGTCCCATCAGCAGGGGTATGGGGAAAAGCGATGGACGGATCCGTTCTTTCCGGCCTGTGCCGTCTGGATTGTGACCGAAGGAGAAGGGGAAGCGGAAGAATATGAGAAATCCCTGAATTTTGCAAACGGCCTGTCGTCGGTCGCTTATTCCCGGAATGGGAAATGGCATCTGCAGCAGACATTTGTTTCCAGAGCGGATGATTTGTGCGTTCTTCACTTAAAGGATGAAGCGCCCGTGGATTTGCGTGTGGAACTGAAGAAGGCCGTGGAGGATCCGGATGCGGGAGATCCGTTCTGGCAAGGGCCCAGCCATTATGCAAAGCTCGGAGAACCCTCTTATGCCTGGAGGGATGGGGCGGTATCCATGCGGGTGCCTTTCCTTCTGAAAGGGAAAGGGTATGAATGCTGCATGAGGATCCTGAAAACGGACGGACAGATCCGGAAGACGGAGAGCGGATACCGATTGGAGAAAGCTTCCGATACGCTTTTCGGATTCAGCCTGTGGCCGCTGGAAGAAAGGAACGAAAGCCGCCTGGATGCATTCCTGAAGGATACGCAGCAGCTTGTAGTTGATTTTGACAGCCTTCTGGAAAGACACAGCAGGATACACGGAGAACTATTCGGCAGGGTAGAGCTGGATCTGTGCGGAGGAAAAGAAAGAGAGGAAAGCGCGGAAAAACTGTGGGAAGCATCCCGCAGCGGGAGCATTCCCAACGCGTTCTATGAGAAGATTTTTGATGCGGGAAGATATCTGACCATCAGCGCCTGCGGGGATTGGCCGCCGAACCTTCAGGGATTATGGACCGGCACCTATGCCGTTCCCTGGTCCTCCGATTATACGAACAACGGAAATATACAGACGGTGGCCGTCTCCCTTCTGCCGGGCAATCTGGCGGAATGCATGCAAAGCTACTTCAGGTATCTGGACTATCTGAAGGAGGATATGAGGACTAGCGCCAAGGCGCTGTTCGGCTGTCGGGGAATCCACTTCCCGTCTCGGTCGAGCAACCATGGGCTGAACAATCATTTTGACTCCACCTGGCCCATGACATTCTGGACCGCCGGTGCGGGATGGATGGCCCGATTCTATTATGATTATTGGCTGTATACGCAGGATGACGATTTCTTTGTGCGCGAGGCGCTTCCTTTCATGAAAGAGGCAGCAGTCTTCTATGAAGATTTTCTGATAGAAGGGGAAGATGGGAAGTACTGTTTTACTCCGTCCTATTCTCCTGAGAATGCCCCCTCCAATACGGGATCTCAGGCATGCGTGAATGCGACAATGGATATCGCCGTGGCAAGGGAACTTCTGAACCATCTCATCATCGGCTGCAGGACGCTGGGGATCGAAGAAGAGAACGTGCGCAAATGGGAGGCAATGCTTCAGAAGATGCCGCCGTATCTCATTAACGAGGACGGCGCGTTAAAAGAATGGGCCACGCCAAAGCTGGAGGACTGCTATGATCACCGCCATGCATCCCATCTCTATCCTCTTTTTTACGATATCGCAAAGGAATTCCGGGAAGAACCGAAGCTATGTGATGCATGCAGGCGGGCCTATGAGATCAAAATGGAACGCAAGGAGAAGGAAAAGGGTGTGATGGCCTTTGGCATGGTGCAGATCGGAATGGCGGCAAGCCATTTGGGGGATGTGCGTGCCGTGGAAGAGACCTTGTCATCCCTGGCGGGGAATCATTACTACTCGTCGTTTTCCTCTTCCCATGACGCCGGGCCGAGCATATTTAATGCGGATCTGGGAGGCGGCATGCCTGCCCTGATTATGGAATCTCTCGTGCAGTGCCAGGAGATTGCAGATGAAACGGGGCATATCCGTTCCTATGAAATCCGCCTCCTGCCCAGCCTTCCGTCCTTCTGGCCTAAGGGCCGGATCAAAGGCCTGAAGCTGCGCGGCGGCTTCGAGATAGACCTCGCCTGGGAAGACGGAGCAGTCAAGGAATACCGGATCGAAAATCCGTGGGAGAACGAATATGCGGTAATCGTTTAGAACCGTCTGAACGGTTAAAGTATGTGAGCGAGCAGACAAGCAGATATCAGATGGCTCCTGAATCGATCAGGGGGAATTGAGAGGGCGTTCCGGGAGGGGCGTCCTTTCTCTGTATTCCTGTCGGTAAAGACTGGGCGTTTTTCCGGTTTCGGCATGAAACAGCTGACTGAAGTATTTCTCTCCTGCGTAACCGGTTTTTTCAGCGATATCCGATATGGAATAGTTGGTTTTGATAAGAAGTTCTTTCGCTTTGTCCAGACGGACAGAACGCAGATAGTGATTGAAGGACTGGTGTGTCATTTTTTTGAAGATCTGACAAAAATAGCTTCGGCTCAGATGTACCCGCCTTGCCACATCGTCTGAAAACAGAGGTGAGGGATATTCTGTATGCAGGATAAGCAGAGCTTGGCTGAGGCATTCTACGATATACGGGGAATAGGAATGGCGTTCCACGGCTTGGCAGATGAGTTCTGCAGCTTGGTCAAACCAGCGACGGGCATGATAAAAGGTGAGAAATTCTTCTGGCAGCAGAAGGGCATCCTCTGGAAGCAGGAAACCATAGCAGAGATTCATCTTATGTTCGGCTTTAGAAAACAGGCGAATGAGCTTGGTATAAGGGATACGGCTGTATCGGAGGCTTTCCATGATGCTGTCAGCCAGACTGCGGTTGAAGATCCATTTCAGGGAAAGAAATTCGTCTGTCCGATCCTGAAATTGGTCATAGGAAGTTGCGGGAATATCGCAGACCAATTCGGCCAGACTGGAAGAATGAAAACCAGGAACAAATGTATAAAAAAGATTCTCTTTCTGGAGACAGGCAAGAGAGAGGAGTGTTTTATCGGGATAATTATCCGCATCGGGAAGACTCAGAAGCATCAAATCTTTGCAGCTGATATTGCGGAGAGCATGCTCTGTGTTATCCCGTTGGGAGATTGGAGTGCCGGGAGAGAAAAAATAGAGGCTGGCATTGTCATGCAGGGGATTTTCCTGCAAGGAGAATTGGCTGGCAAAAGCATGCAGAGGAGAGACGGATGAACCGGGATGAACGGCAATATAGCAGGCGCCTTCTCGCTCCAGGTAATCCGCAGGCCTTTTAGAGCCCTGAACCGCCTCAAAGCGTTTTTTCATATTCAGCAGAATTTCTTCCACATCGTCTTGCTCAAACTGACTTTTACAAATATAGTCCAGTGCACCCAGGCGAAGTGCTTCCTGGACGTAATTGAAATTCTGATGCATCGTCAGCAGGGCAAACTGGAGAGAGGGCCTGAGTGACTTTGCCCTTTTGGCGAGTTCCAGACCGGACATGACAGGCATGGAGATATCCGCAAGCAGCAGATCAGCCTCATTGTGTTCGAGAAATTCCAATGCACGCTGCGGCATACCTGTATCAAATACGACCTGCATATTGCAGGCCTCCCAATGGACGGAGGCGAGAATTCCCATCCTTGTGAGTTTGTCATCTTCTACAATCATTACCTTTATCATATCAATCTCCATTTTTTTGATGGCATTCCAGGCTGTCTGGAATATGCATATATATACGGGTGCCTTCCTGCGGAATGCTTTCAATCTGTAAGGAAGCGCTTGAACCATATCTATTTTTCAGAATCTTGATCACATAGTTCAATCCGATTCCCATTTCATGCGTATAAGAAAAAGAATCCTGACTGGCCATTAAGGCTTGGACCGTCTGAGGGGACATGCCATATCCATTATCACAGATTTCTATCTCCAATCCGTTGCATTCCCGAATTGTAATGGTAATCAGGCTGTTTTCTTCTCTAAGCCCGTGCGAGATGGAGTTTTCCACCAATGGCTGCAGGATAAAGCGGGGAACCGGAAAATTCTTAAGGGAATCCGTTTTGCAGATGAAATGATAGTGAAAATCATATCTCAGCTTTTGAAGAAGAATATATTGCTTCAAAGCATCAATTTCTTCCTGAAGGGGAACCATAGCCTGTTCATGTTTCAGATTATATTGTAAAAGCTTATTCAATGCGCTGATATATTTTCCAATCTGTGGCTGATGATTCAATCGGGCCATCCAGTAAAGCGTGTTCAAGCTGTTCATTAAAAAATGCGGGTTAATCTGATACATTAATTTTTCTATTTCTAAACGTGCTTGTTTGGCTTCCTGTTCCCGGGTCTGTGCAATCAGGGCAGAGAGCTCCTGTTTCATACAGTAGATTTCCTCAATGAGATGATCAAATTCCAAAACGCCGGTAAAGCGGGGAGCGGTAACAAGATCACCGATCCGAATCGCTTTAATCGCTTCTTCAGTCTGACGGATGGGTTTTAGGATCTTTCGCCATAAACCCAAAAAACTGATCAGAATAAAGACTGTATAGAGCAGGAGAAGTAAAGCGGCCTGGAAAAACCAGGTGTATTTTTCTCGGTTATATTCCGCTTTAGGAACGAAATAGCATACAGAAAAAGAGGGCGTATCCTGCCAATAGAGGTAATACGAAGCGGATGAGGAAAGATTGTCCATTGCAGAACCGACGGGGTAAACGGATTCCACTTCGCTGAAAAGCACGTTACCGGAGGTGTCTGTGATGAGGAAAAAATCCTTTTCTCCGAAAATCCCGGAGCGCTGTTCGGGCGTATGGTAATCAAAGTTTGATTCCAGATACAGATATATATCTGGCATATCCGGATTCCCCATTCTTTTCAGCAAAGAAAGTACAGGAGTATCGTTATAAGCATATTGATCAATGCTCTTATGCGGGGCAAAATAGAGAAATTGATTTTTCTGCATAAGTGTGGGAAAAGAATCCAGAGAAAGTTCCTGATTCATTTGTTTGTTGGAGAAAAGGGATTCTTTCTCATCCATTCTATAGAAAGAAATCACCCGAAAATCGTTGTAAGTAAAAGAGATCAGTTCGATCTGCTCCCGAATGAGAGAGGAAAGTTGAGTTTTTTCGTAGGGGGTGGCGTAGGGCAGGAGAATGAGCGCTTCTCCGATGGAGCCTTCCGTGAACTGGTAGGCTGCCTGGTTCAGCTCCTTAACAGAGGAGTCTATGCTGGAGATAAATTGGCTGAGATTGTTTTCTATGATTAATTCGATTTTATTGGTCATCAGGGCATTAATGGAATGCGAAGACAGAAGGATGAGACAGATGATCAGAAGCGTGGGACCGAAAAGGAATATACGGATTAACAGTGGTTTTAAAGATTTGGAATGAATCATACTTTTCCCCCCCTTATGTCCCAATTATATATATGGATGATCAAAAAGGAAAGGGAAAAGTCCCGGCTTAGAATCAGAAAAGACAAATACGACCCAAAGAGAGAACAAATTAGGGTAATGGTTTTAAAATTGTGAAAAATATATAAAAAAATATTGAGGATGGGAGAATGAACTGGATTTAGGTGATAAAAATAGACAAATAAGAACCGAATAGGAGCGGAATGTTGGTTTAAAGTATATAGAACGCATGCTAAGATAAACCCATCCACAGAAGGTTTCTGTTGATGCCTTTTGAGGATAATAATGGGAATGGAAGTTCTGATTTAGGAAAAGTGGGAGGGAGAAATGAAATTTTTTGATGGATGGAGTCCGAAAGCGGGAATGCATATTTTTCAAGCATTACGGATGGAAGAAGGGGAACAGAGGGGAGAGACTTATGAGGCATGGATCTGTCTGGATAAGGAAAGGGCGTTGCATCGGGCGGTAGATGGAACCATGATGACAGTGCAGTACTCTTTTCCGGCCGCAGGCGTGGCAAGAGTGAAAATGCAGCACCATACAGGAAACCTTCCAAAGATGCCGGATTTCTTACAGAAAACGGATGGTCTAAAGGCGGATGTAGAAGAAACAGAAGGTGAGATCCAGATCGAGGCAGGTGAGATGACGCTCCGATTGAAAAAAGGAGAAGGATTTCAGGCCAGATTTTTCTGGGAGGGAAAACTGATTGCTGAAACAGCCACCAATAAAATGGCTTATATTCGGGATGGAGAACAGAAAACATATATAAAAGAGGAGATGAAGACACAGATTGGCGAGTATGTGTATGGATTAGGAGAACGGTTTACGCCATTTGTGAAAAATGGGCAGTCCGTGGATATCTTTAATATGAATGGGGGAACGAATACCGACCAAGTCTATAAAAATATTCCTTTCTATATCAGCAACAAGGGATATGGCATGCTGGTGAACGATTCTGGAAGGGTATCCTATGAAATTTGCTCGGAAAATGTGGAAAATATTCAGTTCAGTGTGGAAGGAGAAGAATTAGAATATTGCATTATTGCAGGGCCCGGTTTGCATGACGTGTTGCGTAGATATACTTCGTTGACAGGACGCCCTGCTTTACCTCCAGCTTGGACGTTTGGGCTGTGGCTGACCACATCTTTTACTACAGACTATGATGAAGAGACGGTGACCGGTTTCATTGATGGGATGAAGCAGAGGGAGCTTCCGTTGGAAGTATTTCATTTTGACTGTTTCTGGATGAAGGGCGGAAGATGGTGTAATTTCCGGTGGGATACCGATTCCTTTCCCGATCCAGAAGGAATGCTGAAACGGCTGAAGAAGAGAGGGCTGAAGATTTGTCTGTGGATTAACCCTTATATCGCACAGCGTTCTGAACTGTTTGATATTGGAAAAGAGCGAGGATATTTTATCAGAAATCAGAAAGGCGGCGTATGGCAGACGGATACCTGGCAGCCAGGAATGGCGATTGTGGATTTTACGAATCCAGAGGCATGGAACTGGTATCAGGAAGAACTGCGGCGGCTGATACATATGGGAGCGGACTGTTTTAAGACAGATTTCGGAGAACGGATTCCTACGGATGGCGTTTATTTTGATGGTTCTGATCCGGAGAAAATGCATAATTACTATACGTTATTATATAACAAATGTGTGTTTGAAGTACTTACTGAGGAACTGGGGGAAGGGAGGGCAAGCCTGTTTGCGCGTTCCGCCACGGTGGGAGGACAATGTTATCCGGTTCACTGGGGAGGAGACAACGAAGCCTCGTATCTTTCTATGGCGGAATCGCTTCGGGGAGGCTTGTCCTTATGCAGCTGCGGGTTCGGGTTTTGGAGCCACGATATCAGTGGATTTGGGAACACGGCAACCCCTGATCTGTATAAAAGATGGACGGCTTTCGGAATGCTTTCAACGCATAGCAGACTCCACGGAAATTCATCTTACAGGGTTCCCTGGCTGTTTGACGAAGAAGCGGTGGAGGTGCTTCGCTTTTTCACCAATCTGAAGTGTAGCCTCATGCCATATTTATATAGAAACGCTGTTGAAACGCATGAGACAGGAATTCCGATGATGCGGCCTATGGTGATGGAATATCAGGATGATGCGAACTGTGCGTTTCTGGATAGACAGTATTTCCTGGGAGATGCCATTTTGGTAGCGCCGATTTTTAACGAGGAAGGAATGGCGGAGTATTATCTTCCTGCCGGAACCTGGACCAATCTGATTACGAATCGCAGATACCAGGGAGGATGCTGGGTGAAGGAACATCATGGATATATGAGTATTCCAGTTCTGACGCCGGAAAATACAATTCTGGCGATTGGAAAAGAAAAGGAGAAAGTGGAATATGCCTATCATGAGAATGTGACATTCCATATCTTTGAAATGAAGGATGGCGGCATGGCTAGTACTTGTGTCTATACGGCAGATGGGAAAAAGAGATTGGCAATTACCTGTGTACGGTCAAATGATAAATTGGAAATCCAGGTAGAAGGGACAGGCAGCTGGAACGTGTGTCTGAGAAATATAGAAACGGTTGTGTCTGTTACGGGGGCCAGAATAGGAAAGGGGGAATATGGATTGCTTCTGGAGCCTGAAAACAGCCAGATGAGGATACAGGTAATAATTGAATCGAAACAGGGGGAATAAAGGATGCAAAGAAAAAGAGTTAGAAATGTGCTGCAGAAGATAACAGCAATCACTGCGAGTATAAGCATGTTGGTTTCCTTGGCTGCCTGCGGGGATACACAGGAGGCAGCAGACAGTACAGTACAGGAGAGCAGTGAAGCTGTACAGACACAAGAGGCGCAGGCGGATCCCTATGATCCATACGGGGCTTATGAAGACACGGTGGTTCTGACCATTGGCATGTCGGTAGACCCGAATCAGACATATCCGGAAGGGCAGAGTCCGACTGATAACCAATATATTCGTTATATAAAAGAAAAATTAAATATTGATGTACAAGTGATATGGACGGCTGCGACCAGTGATTATGACCAGAAGGTAAACCTGGCAATCGCCAGCGACGATCTGCCGGATGCCCTGGTGGTAAATGATACCCAGTATAGGGCGATGCTGGAAGCGGATCAGCTGGAACCACTGACAGAGGCTTATGAAAATTATGTGTCCCCGATTCTGAAGGCGATGATCGATTCCAGCAATGGCCTGGCTATGAACAATATGTGTGAAGATGGAGTTCAGTACTCTATGGCTACGGTATCCGGGGGCGACATGCATACGGTGTGGATCCGGAAGGATTGGATGGATGAACTGGGGTTGGAAGAGCCCAAGACGATGGAAGACATTGAGAATATAGCAAGAGCTTTTATCGAGAACGATATGGGAGGAGAAAATACGATTGGCATTGCGGGGCCTTCCAGCGGACAAGCGTTGTATTCCACATTCCTGTCATCAGGAACCAATAACTTTGGCCTGGCTCCTGTATTTAACGCCTTTAAGTCCTATCCTGGCTGGTGGGTGGAGGATGAAAATGGAGAAGCAGTCTATGGTTCCACTACACCGGAGACCAAGGAGGCGTTGGAATATCTTGCTTATTTATACAAGGAAGGAATTCTGGATCCGGAAATGAGCATCCGAAGCGACGCATCGGAGACGGTGGTGAGCGGCCAGTGCGGAATCCTCTTCGGTGGATGGTGGCTTGGATATGACTTTATGCCGGATCTGTGGGATAACGATCCAGAGGCGAACTTCAGGGCATATCTGGCGCCTGAAAATGAAGATGGCGTGTATGCTTATGAAGCATCCAGCGCTTCTACCTCCTATGCAGTGGTGAGAAAAGGCTATGAACATCCGGAAGCGTTGATCAAGATTCATAACCTTTTAATGAGAGATGAATCCACCTTTGATACAGATGCGTTGGCGATAGGAAATTATCCGCTGCGTATCGCATATGGAATGAGAAATGAGAAAGAAACCATGATTACCTGCTTAAGAAAGGTACTTTCCGGAGAGGCACAAGCCAATGATTTCGCTGGGGAAGAATATACTGTTTATAAAACACTGAAAAACGATGCGGCTAAAATTAAACAGATTAAACTTCCGCCCTATGATGATCTGGATATTCAGTACTGGGATAGGGAAGCGGATCCAGCTACTTTTAATCGGGTATGGTCGTGGATGGTGGGATACAGTCCTTTCCTGGACTATCCGCATACACCCGTATATAGTCTGACCTATTCTCAAACGCCTACGATTGAAGAGCGATGGTCTCTGCTGCAGAAGCTGGAAGATGAGACATTCCTGAAGATCATTATGGGAGCTGCGGATATCGACACCTTTGATCAATTTGTGGAAGATTGGTATGCGCAGGGAGGAGAAACCATCACTCAGGAAGTGAGGGATAGCCTGAATTGAAGTAGCTATAAAGGGAGAATGTTTGCATTTGAGAAATAGCCTTTCTACAAGATAGAAATGTCCGGCGTCCATAAGTTAAAGGGGACGCCGGAAGAAAATGAAAATCGGGGGGGCGAGACAGGATGAAGAGAAAATCAATTGGAGCTTATTATGTTATGATGCTTCCGGGACTTATCATACTAGTGCTGTTCAATTTGGTACCGCTGCTTGGAATTGTAATGGCATTTCAGAATTTTAGCCCCGGAAAAGGGATTCTGGGTTCGCCCTGGGTAGGATTGGAGAATTTCCGGTTTATGTTTTCCATGCGTGATACCTGGAATATTCTCTATAACACATTTTTTATCGCTTTTTTTAAAATTGTTGGAAATTTGCTGGTACCACTGATTTTTGCTCTTCTTCTGAATGAGGTGCGTTCTCTGAAGTTTAAGAGGACAGTACAGACGATCGTATATCTTCCTCATTTTCTTTCATGGGTAATCCTCGCCAGCATTATCCTGAATATTTTTGGATATGAGGGACCGGTGAATGCGGTAATTGAGTTGTTCGGCGGAGAGAAAATTCTATTTTTCGCGAATGCGAAGATGTTCCCATGGCTGGTAATTTTTACCGATATATGGAAAGAATATGGATTTAACGCGGTAATTTATCTTGCTGCTTTGACAGGGATTGATCAGACGTTGTATGAAGCTGCTATGGTAGACGGGGCGGGCCGTTTTAAACAGCTATGGCATATTACATTGCCGGAGATCCGAACGACAGTAGTACTATTGGCAGTTTTGGCTTTGGGTAATGTGATGAATGCTAATTTTGATCAGATATTTAACCTGTATAACCCCCTGGTATATTCCACGGGAGATATTATCGATACATGGGTTTATCGTACAGGGCTTGAAAATCTGCAGTTTAGTTTGGCGACTGCCGTAGGTTTGCTAAAATCGCTGGTGGGATTTGTGATGATTTCCTGCTCTTATCTGCTCGCTTCTAAGTTCGCCAATTATCATATTTTTTAAAGGCTGGGGGTGAGAGTGTGATAAGGTATAATACGAGAAAATCCCGAATATTTGATGTTTGTAATATCATCGTACTACTCCTGTTGTGTTTAATTTGTCTTGTGCCTCTATGGTATACCCTGTGCCTATCCTTAAGCAGCAAGGCGGCAGCAGCGGCTGGGGAGGTATCGATGTGGCCAGTGGATTTTAATTTGGAGGCTTATAAGGCACTGATGAAGGATGTGAATTTCTTTCAATCCTTTTGGGTCTCTGTCAAAAGGGTGCTATGGAGCTTGGTAATTCTATTTTTTACAGTAATTATCATGGCTTTTCCGCTTTCCAGAAGTAAGAAAGAATTCCCTCACCGTACCTTCTTTATGTGGTTGTTGATCTTTTTTTGGATGTTCCATGGTGGATTGGTGCCTTGGTTTATGACTATGAAAACCTATGGTCTGATGAATAAAGCGGTTGGATTGGCGCTTGCTGGAGGCTTATCTATCTATAACATTATTCTGGTGATGAATTATTACCGAAACCTTCCCAAGGCAATTGATGAAGCTGCCAAGATAGATGGAGCTGGACCTTGGAGTATCTTGTTTCGAATTTATATTCCGATGTCTACACCTGTGATTGCAACGGTTGTACTTTTTACGATAGTGGGACAGTGGAATGAGTTCTTTCAAGGGTTGGTTCTGACCTCTTATTCTTCAAAGTACCCGCTTCAGACTTATATCCAGCAGATGGTTGTGACGGTGAATACGGAGATCATAAGTGAAGCAGAGCTGGAAAAAATTAGTCAACTTTCCAATAAGACTATGAATGCGGCAAAGGTTTTTGTGGCAATGATACCTGTGTTATGTATTTATCCATTTTTACAAAAATATTTTGTGAGCGGAATTACTTTAGGTGCGGTGAAAGAGTAAGATGACAAGAAGAATTTTTGTTAACATCATTTTCATAAAACGTAAGGGCGCATTATAGTTTATATTTTGAAGATAACTAAAGAAACAAAATAGGAGCGGCATCAAAAAATCTTTGGTGCAGCTCCTACTGTGTATCTGTATCATCAGGAACATATTCCATAATATCTTCGATTTGGCAATCAAGGATTCGGCATAAATTATTAATCACAATGGTTTTTACGACCATATTTTTTCTCAGCCGGTGAAGTTGGGCTTTATCAATCCCGTAATCTTTGATCAGTTTATACTGACTGATCCCTTTTTTCCTCAATGTGATCCATAATCTATCATATTTTATCATTCTTATCACATCCCTTCTCTTGTATTTTAAGTTGCGGCATTCTATAATTATATGGTGCGTGTGCGCACCATATTTTGGAAATAATACTTTAATAAAGAATATAAAGATATGTTATTTAAAAGATTTCAGAAGTTTAAATGAAGAAGAATTTGTAGAAGAGCAATAAAAAAAGAGACTTTTTTTGGGCTGTCGAGATAAGAACACCTGGAAGCGGAAATGCTATTATAAACAGAATGAGCAAATTTACCCGCTTTATGTAGCGATAAATAATTTTTCCGAGGATGAAGAATAAAAAACGTAATAGCAAACGAGTTCGGACAGAAATTACAAAGGCAATAGTTATAGGAGGAATACCATGGACACTTTGCTGGCGAAAAAACTGATTGACAGAATCTCCAAGTTTACGGACTACAATGTAAATATCATGGATGAAAATGGAATTATTGTGGCCAGTAGAATGAAAGAACGGGAGGGCTCTTTTCATGAGGTAGCCTTTGAAATTGTAAAAGGAAAAGAGGATATAGTGGAAGTGGAGGTGGATAATCCCGAGAAAGGCGTGAAGGGCGGTGTAAATATCGCTATTTATAACAATAAAAAGAAAACAGGAGTGGTTGGCGTTACCGGAAAACCGGATGAGGTGCTTCCCGTCGCCAAAATCATCAAAATGTCCGTTGAGGTGATGATGCCCTGCTTTGCCAGCATGGCGGCGTGGACGCCGCTGCCGCGCATATCC
>USKC01000026.1 GCA_900555195.1 uncultured Lachnospiraceae bacterium | reverse complement strand
GTGGAGAAGATCTGGCTCTTCTTGGTAGGGATCGTCGTATTTCTTTCAATCAGTCTTGTGGCAATGCCGCCCATCGTTTCAATGGACAGGGACAGAGGCGTAACATCCAGAAGCAGGATATCCCCTGCGCCCGCATCACCGGCCAGTTTGCCGCCCTGTACGGATGCGCCGATTGCAACACATTCATCCGGATTCAGCGTCTTGCTCGGATCATGACCGGTCAGCATCTTTACCTTCTCCTGAACAGCAGGGATACGGGTAGAACCGCCAACCAGCAGAACCTTCCCCAGTTCGGAAGCGCTGATTCCTGCATCTCTCAATGCGTTCTGCACAGGGATTGCAGTTCTCTCAACCAGATCATGGGTCAGTTCATCAAATTTCGCTCTGGTCAAATCCATGTCAAAGTGCTTCGGTCCTTCTGCAGTTGCGGTGATGAACGGAAGGTTGATATTGGTTGTGGTAGCGCTGGAAAGCTCTTTCTTTGCCTTCTCCGCCGCTTCTTTCAGCCTCTGCATCGCCATTTTATCTCCGGACAGGTCAATGCCTTCCTGTTTCTTGAACTCGCTTACCATCCAGTCGATGACCTTATTGTCAAAGTCATCGCCGCCCAGATGGGTATCACCGTTGGTCGCCATAACTTCGATTACGCCGTCGCCGATATCGATGATGGATACATCAAATGTACCGCCGCCCAGGTCGTAAACCATAATCTTCTGTTCTTTTTCATTATCCAGCCCATAAGCCAGAGCTGCTGCCGTAGGCTCGTTGATGATACGTTTCACATCCAGGCCGGCAATCTTGCCCGCGTCCTTGGTCGCCTGACGCTGTGCGTCATTGAAATATGCAGGAACGGTAATTACCGCTTCTGTCACTTTCTCTCCAAGGTAGTTTTCTGCATCCGCTTTCAGCTTCTGCAGGATCATTGCGGAGATTTCCTGCGGGGAATACTTCTTCGCATCAATGTTAACTTTATAATCACTTCCCATATGTCTCTTGATAGAAGACACTGTTCTGTCTGCGTTGGTAACCGCCTGACGCTTCGCAGGCTCACCTACCAGCCTTTCGCCGGATTTTGTAAAAGCCACAACGCTGGGCGTCGTTCTTGCGCCTTCCGCATTTGCGATAACGGTAGGCTTTCCGCCTTCCATAACAGCAACGCAGCTATTGGTCGTACCTAAGTCAATACCGATAATTTTACTCATAATATACTCCTCCATTCCGCCATATACACGGCTATTTCATCGGGCATATCTGCCCCGTCAGTTTGCAACCTTCACCATGCTGTGTCTTACCACCGCATCATGATATGTGTAACCTTTCTGGAATTCTTCCACTACGATGTTTTCACCGTAGTTCTCATCTTCAATGTGCATCACCGCATTGTGATAATTCGGATCGAATTCCTGACCTACAGCCTCTATGGGCTTCACACCCATATTATCCAGTTCGGTCATCAACTGCTTATATATCTTGTTCATGCCTTCCACAAATGCGCTGTCCTTCTCGTTCTCCGGCACGGCTGCCAACCCTCTTTCAAAGTTATCAACCACAGGGAGAACCTTTTCGATCACGCTTCGTGCGCCGGTCTCGAACATTGCTGCCTTTTCTTTATCCGTACGTTTTCTGAAATTCTCGAATTCGGCCATCTGCCGTTTTACCCGATCTTCCAGTTCGTCAATTCTCGCTTTGTACGCTTCTTCTTTTTTATCTTTTTTCTTCTTTCTGAAGAACCCTTCCTTAACCGCCTCTTCCTTTGCGTCGGATTCCGTATCTCCGTCTTCAGCCGCGTCTTCCCCGGCTTCTTCTACGCCGTCCTCCGGCTTTGAACCTTCCTGTTCTCCGGAATCATCGCTTTCTTCAGCCGCTCCTTCCGCTGCCGCCTGTTCCTCACAGTCAGGCTGTCCTTCTGCCTGTGCATCGGAATCGGTTTCCAGTTCTTCTTCCTGAATTTTAATATCCTTATTTTCCATCGTCTCGCTTCAACTCCAATCCAAGTATCCCGGGCTCTATGTTTTCTTATAGAGCGCATCCAGCTGCGTCATCAGATTCTTCAATATTCCAACGACCTTATCGTAGTCCATCCTCTTGGGTCCGATAATTCCAACCGTTCCCTTCATGCCCTCTCCCAGCTCATAGGTTGCAGTCACTACACTGCAGTCTCTCATGGTCTGCACCGGTGTCTCATCTCCGATATACACCTGGATTCCCGTGCTGTTCTCATCAGCCAGTGTTTCCTGAACGATCTGACTTAATGCCTGTTTTTCTTCAAAAGCATTAATTAATTCGCTGGCCCGTTCTTTATCCGCCAATTCCGGATATTTCAGGATATTATTCGTTCCGCTGGTATAAATTTCAAGATCCTCATCCGCCTGTATGGCTTCCGCCACCGCATCAATGATCTCGCCAACCATCACACTGTGGATACCTGCCTGCTGCTTCATATTCGCGATCATCCCGAGATTAATCTCGTCTAAGGATTTCCCGTTCAGATGCGTATTCAGCAGAATATTCAGCTTCAGCATGGTTTCCTCATCCGGCGCCTCTTCCACATGGAGCATCGTGTTTTTAATCACATTTCCTTCTACCACGATAACCGCCAGAACCTGATGTTCATCCACTCTGGAGAGCTGGATGAATTTCAGCTTATTCCCATGATAAAGCGGCGATGATATCATTGCCGCATAATTTGTATTAGCTGCCAGGACTTTCGCCACCTGCTGAAGGAGACGATCCATCTTATCTTCCTTCTCCACAAGCAGCCCCTTCAGTTCTTCCACTTCCCGTTCCTTCGTCTCCAGCATGCTGTCCACATACAATCGATAACCCTTATCCGAAGGAATCCGTCCGGCAGACGTATGAGGCTGAACGATATATCCAAGCTCTTCCAGATCCGCCATCTCATTCCGGATGGTGGCCGAACTCAGATTCAGATCCGTATACTTTGAAATCGTTCTGCTCCCAACCGGCTCTCCCGTCTCCAGGTAATTCCGAATGATTGCATGCAGGATCTTCATCTTGCGCTCATCCAATTCCCGTTCCATTGCTTCACCTCATTTCGGGTTATTAGCACTCAATCAATCAGAGTGCTAACACCTTCTGAACATACATTATCACTTCTTATTATTGATGTCAATGGGTTTTTGAGACTTTTTTCAAAAACGGGGCACAGTCCAGCCCCCTGTATTCCTTCGTATCCATCCCGCCGTTTTCTTGCCTGCATCAGGCCAAATCATGGCTTTCCGGCTTTTGCGTTGGATGGAATGGCAGGGCCTGCTTTTTTGTGTGTCCCTCTGTTCCCAGGGCCGCGGCGGGATATTGTTTGCCAACGCATGTTCTGTACAAAAATCATCGTTTTTTCGTATTGTATTCTTTATTTCAGGATGCTATAGTGTAATTAGAAAGCTGCCAAACGGCTGTAAAGCCGCTTTAAACTATCCGCTTGGCCCATTGGCCAAACGGATAAAGAAAGGGGGATTCCTATTATGTCAAAAAGAAAGAGTATTTCCATTTTTTCATCCGTCCTGTGTGCCATCGTCCTTTTGTCCGGCACAGTGGCGCTTCCTGCCAGCGCCGCACAGTTTGATCCGGCTTTTTATGCAGCGGCCTACCCCGACGTGGCCGCCAGCTGCGGAACGGATGCACAGGCTTTGTTAAACCATTATCTCAATTATGGAATGGCTGAAGGAAGATTCCCTGCGCCAGACGCACAGCCTGGAGAAATAGTGGATGGGATCGCTGTCTCTGTCGATCTCCCCGCAGCAGAAATGGAAAATGTTCCAAGCGCGGAGGAAGCATTCCAACCGGTTCCTATTGATCAGTTGGCCAACTATTCCAGCCTGAAAAAGCGTATGACGGATGAGGAATTTGCCCTCGCCTATCAGGCAGCCCTGAATCTGGTGGCTCCTTACATCGGGCTCCCTCTGGAAGAACAAATCTATGGCATTACCGTTTCCATCCGGAACCTGTTTGACAGCGGGATGGGATACTCCATGTCCACCCCTCATTACAATGACCCTTATGGCTATTTTATCCTCGGCACCGCGTCCTGTGCGGGCTGTACCCGCGCCACCGGGCTCTGTCTGAACATTCTCGGCATCCCGTATGAACATGTGAATGAAAATCAGTATTCCCATCAGTGGTGCCGCATTAATGTGAACGGCACATATTGGATCAGCGATGCCTATGGCCTCTACTGCGGCCCTGAACCTGCGCCCTATATGCATCCCTGGTTTTAGACCGATTTTTATGCGCAGAAAGGACATCGGTGTCATGCCGATGTCCTTTCTACAGGTAAAAATCCTTCAGGAACCGCCGGGGACCCAAGCGATAAAGCGCAACATTGTTTGGGAAACAAAGGCAAAAAGATTATAAACCAGCAATGAAGCGTCACATGAGCATCGGCCTGTTGGGTACATTATCCAAACCTTGTCACAGCCCGAAAAGCCCACGGGTCTTGAAGCAGTTATTCCACCACCTGGAAAATCTTATGATCCATTCTATAATATCCAGGTTCCAACACACTGTAATCAACCTGGAAATACCCTTCCCTGGTTTTGATCACTTGCAAGGTATCCCAACTGCCTGTCATAAATGCTTCATCATTATAGAAGCAGATCGCGTTACAGCTCACTTCCACTTCCTTATATGCCGTTCCCTCATAATATCCAAGAGTATATACCTGATCCTTATCCCCTATCAGCCGTCCGTTTACCAGCTCATAGGCAGTCAGTAAATCCCCTTCCCGCACTTCCTCGACGATGGAGCCTCGTTCCATGACCAGATCCCTCGGTTCCTCCTGCATGTCATCCACCCGCAGCCCTTCCATGTCTTCTGCAAATTTCATCGGCACACAGTAGTATTTCTCCACCGGTTCATATTCATAATATGGGACGTCCTCAAATGTAACGAGTTCATCCCCGCCAGACTTCGACAAAATCAGGATCTGATCTTCCTCATCCGCCCAAATTCCGTATTTCCCGTATACAGAAACCGAATCGAACGGATAGAACAGATCCCCTCTTTTTATCGCAAGCCCTTCCCAGTCCACATTTTCCAGGCTCACGCCTTCCGTCTCTCCTGCTGCCGTCTCCGCTCCCGTTCCCGGTTCTGCCATCCCGGCCGCCGCATCTTCCTCTGCCGTCTCGTCCGTCACAGCTTCCGCTGCCATTTCCGTCTCCGTTTCCTCGTCCGCAGCATTTACAGTTTCCGAAGCGGCCTCTTCTTCTCCAAGGCCGGCATCCTGCAGATCCATTTCACCGATCTGCCCTACAAAGGATTCGTCATTTGCCGCTGTGCTGCCCCTTCCACAGCCGGTCAAAAGCAGCATGATGGCAAACAGCAAAATTCCTGTTCTTTTTATTTTCATTGTCACTCCTATCTGCACGTTTTGGCGCGCATACATAATCAGAAAGCACGAAAACGCCTTTCCCTTGCTCTTCCTTGAAATCAGTTTACCGTCAGCGTCAGAAGGATCGTGTTATCCTCCAGCACTTCTTCCGATTCCAGTTCCAGATCTGTCCTTCCCTTCAATCGTTCCTTCAGGCCATTGTAGGTGAAGGTCTGCACGTTCTCCATATATTCCTCATCCAGCTCTTCCATGTCCTCCAGCACCTTCTGCGGGTCCTTCAGGTCATAGGGCAGCACCCAATAGGCATCCTCACCGCCTTCCTTATAGAAACGCAGCTTCCCATAAGAGCTTTCCATCAGGATCTCTCCGTTCTCCATAAGTTCCGTCTCGATCCCATGCTCCCGCAGGGTCTTCCGGAGCAGATCTCCGTTGCTGAAACGGGTCAGGATCGGTTCGTATTCCTCCTGCTCTTCCTCTTGCGTTTCATCCTTGCAGAACCGGTCCATCAGCTTGCTCAAGCCCAGCACGCTGCTTCCCGTGGCCGCTGTAACGGCTACGCCCACCAACACGCTCGTTAAAGTAATCGTCAAAGACATCTTTTCATCCTCCTCGTCAAAAGTCCAGGGTACGCCCTCCGCGGCTGGCACTCACGTCTCCGTCGTCCCCCTCTGCCGCTTTCGCATATTCTTTCATATCTTCCTTGGCCGTAGCCGCTACCGCGCGCACGTTCGCCCAGTTGCGCAGGGCCACAATCTGCTCCTTCTGTGTCACAGACAGAGGTACCGTATTCTGGATGGCATATTCCAGATCCGTAAGTTCCAGCGGCCTTTGATTGAAGAAAGCCTCATACAGGGCCGTGATCACCGCCTGCTCGATCTCCGCTCCCACAAATCCCTCGGAAATCTCCGCCAAGTGTTCCAGGAGCGCGTTGTCTATGGTGAGCCTTTTCCTCAGGTAGTCGCTGGTCAACCGCTTTTCCAGGTGCACACGGAAAATCTCTTTACGTTCCCGTTCCGTAGGCAGATCCACGAAAAAGATCTCGTCAAACCTCCCCTTGCGCAGCAGTTCCGGCGGCAGGCCCTGGATGTTGTTGGCCGTAGCCAGAACGAATACCGGCGCTTTCTTTTCCTGCATCCAGGTCAGGAACGTGCCGAATACGCGGGTGGTCGTCCCGGAATCCCCTCCGGAACCGCCGGATAGGCCGCCCAGTCCCTTTTCGATCTCATCCACCCACAGGACGGAAGGGGAGACTGCCTCCGCTGTAGCGATCGCCCGGCGCATGTTCTCCTCCGAGCTGCCCACGATCCCGCTGAAGATCCGGCCCATATCCAGCTTCAGCAGGGGCAACTTCCACATGGCGCTGGCTGCCTTGGCAGTCAGGCTCTTTCCGCAGCCAGGCACGCCGGTGATCAGCATCCCCTTCGGTGCAGGCAGGTTATATTCCTTTGCCATGTCCAGCCAGGAATTGTTCCTCTTCTCCAGCCAGCGCTTCATGTTCTCCAGGCCGCCCACATCCTTGATGTTCATGTCGCTCTTAACGAATTCCAGGATTCCCGTTTTCTTGATAACCTGGTTCTTCTCTTCAAAAATAATCTGAAGGCTGTCTTCATCCAGGCGTCCTTTGTCCACGATCGCCCGGGCAAACGCGTTCTCCGCCTCCTGAAGCGTCAGGCCCAGGGCCGCCTTCACCAGCTGCCGCTTCCCCTGTTCCTCCAAAAGTACGGTCATACCCGCGTTCTGTTCGATCATTTCCTCCAGCTTATCCCGGATCTCTGTTTCCCCTGGCAGCGGGAAATCAAAGATGGAGATTTCCTTCTGCATATCGGATGGGATCAGCAGCGTGGGGGAGACAAAGATCACGTTCTTTTTTGCTTCCCCGTCACGGATATCGATGATCGCGTCTCTGAGGCTGCGTATGATCCCGTATTCCGGCGGCCGGTTGTTCACGCCGAAATAGACATGGAAATCCTTCATCACGAATACGGAGTGTACGCCGCAGCGCCGGATGTATTCGATCGCCCGCTGCGGGTTCTGCGTGTCCCCGATACTTTTTCCTTTTTCATCCACGATCCCCGCTGTCTGGCTCCATACAAACACTTCCCTCTTCGTACGGACGAAACGCTCCTCCGTCGCAGTATAGCGGATCAGTTCCAACGCCCGCTCTTCCTCCCATGTGGAGATATAAATATAAGGAAACCGCGCTTTCAAAAGATTGGCCAGTTCCCTCACAATTTTTTCATCAAACTGCATTTGTCTTCCCCTTTCCATCTGTTTTCCGTTCGGCTCCCTTGCGTTCGATAGAGCGCCTTTTGTCCATCCCTATCTCTTTGTGGCTGGACATGTGTCTCTATTCTCCGGCGTCCTCCATCTTTTCCTCTTCGCCAGTTTTCAGGTACAACTTCCGAAAGTCCGCCATCCCGTTGAGAAGAATGCTTCCATCCTTCTTCATACGCACTTCCACCCGATTTTTCTCCCGCATCACATCCTCCAGGCAGTACCTGTCCGTCAGAAATAGATATCTCTGGTTGGAAGAGCCCACCCAGGGCCGTGAAAAATCCCTTTTTTCCTCAATATACGGCCCGTCGATCAGCAGATCGATATTTTGCAGCAGCTTAGCCGCTCCACGGATATCCGCTTTCTTTAATTCTTCCAGGGTATAGCCGGTAAAGGAAATAACGGACAACCCTTTTTGACGGCAGAAAAATGCGACCTCGCCCAAAGCCTCCGCCTGTTCAAAGGGCTCCCCTCCCAGAAAAGTCACGCCCTCCAGGCCTTCCTGGGCCGCGATCCGGTTCATGATCTCCTCTGTGTCCATGGCGAATCCGCCAGAGGGCTCCCAGGTCTTTACCGCCATACAGCCCGGACAGCGGCGGCGGCAGCCCTGCACCCAGATACAGCTTCTGTTTCCCATCCCTTCTGCGGAAGTATGATATAGGATGCGGTGTACCCTGAGCTTCATATGTGTCCCTCCTTCTTGCGCTGCGGTTCGACGGTAAAACAAACTCCTGTCTAAGGCTGTTTTCGCTCTTCAAACCCTATTTCTTCCGTTTCTCCCGTGCCGCTGCATTCCAGGCAGAAGAATCAGAACCGGCATTTCTACGTTTTTCCCCGACATGTTCTGGGTTCCTGCCCTCAGACAGCGCGCGTACGATCCGCTTCCTTTTCTCTTCCTGCTCCGTTTCATGTTCCTTTTTATACCCTTCCGTCTCCACATAGGCCCTCTGCTTCAGAAACCGCTTCCAGATATGTACCGCCAAGACAGAATTGGCAAGGACACCGAACCAATACATAAGCGCATACAGAAAAGGAACATCAAAAAACTCACGCCAAAACATTAAATTAGAAAATCCATATTGCCCATGGACGATCACGGTAAGCTGTCCCCACAGAAGATCGCCTATCCCCATCCACAGCATCTCTTTCTGGCGGTATACTGCAAAAGACACGCCCCATATAGCCGCATATAGAAGAAGAACATCCGGACACCATCCAAACAGGCTGATACCTAACAAATACTCTATTTCATATTCCGCTTCAAAGACGTAATAAAAGATGATCAACACCAGTACCAGCAGGAGCGCGATGAGCCAGATGCTGTTCTTTATCTTCCATTGAACGCTTTTTTGCGGCAACGCAGATTTTTTTCCCATTTTTCTCTCCTTCCTTTCCTACTGTCAGGCAAATTCCCTGCCACTCATATATCCAACTTCCGCCCCCCACTTTTTACCGTTCTGACCCTCTCGCTTCTGGATGCGGTCAGCCTGGGAATGAGCTGTGCCGCAAAATGGGGCTTAATCCCTGCCTTCATGATGAAGTCGTCCACAGAAGTGAATTCCCCTTCCTTCTGTCTCAGGCCAACCATCCTCTTAGCCGCCGCTGCCGATATGCCGGGAAGAGAGGCAAATTCCTCTTCCGTACAGCGATTCACATCAAGGGCCCTATCTTCACCTGCATATACAGGCATTTCCCTGCTCTCTTGAGCAATTTCCTGCATCAAAGATTCTTCCCGCGTCCAGGAATCCTGCTTTTCCTCCCTTATACCGTCTGAATCTGCTACTGCATTCTTCTCTGTTTTGTGGCCCTCCCCTGCTGCAAATCCATGCCTTTCCGGAAGGCTGTCATGACTGTCTTGTTTCGTCTGATCTGGCGCATCCGCCATCGTTTCTTTCGTTCCGCCCTCCCAAAAAGCTCTTCTGATCAATACCTCTTCCCTGCGCTGCCATGTATCATATAAAAGCACAGCCAACACAACGGAAACCAAAAGCCATGGAATGCTGATTACGTTCCAGCTGCTTACACGATACGCCCAGCTGCTCCACATTTCAGCTGGCATAGAAAAAATAAATGTAGGAAATTCCAACAGCAAACAGGCTGCCAGTAAGATCACGCCGCGCAGCTGCATCTCTTTCCACTTCGCCCTCCAGGCGTTCCACAGGAACACCGCAATCAAGGCTATGTCCAGCACACGCATCGCCATATCTACCGGAAAGATACCGCTTAAAAAAGTGGTATTTATGATTTGCATCATCGAGCCGATCTGCATGCAATAAAGCCACAGCAGCCTTAGCCCGCCCAAAGTCAATATCACCGCGCACCAGATTGAATGCTTCCTGTCCCATGCCTTTCCTTTTCCGGAGATTCCCATCTCAACCTTCCTCCACCATCACCGTCTCTATTTCTTCATCTTCGATATCCGTTTGCAGGTATTCCGGCGTGAATTCCGAATCCGTAATCCGGGCCTGCAGTAGTTCCTGAAGAACTTCCATGTAATCCATACATTTCCTTCCCTTAATCCCATGGGTTTCCGACTGTATCGTCCCATCTTTGTAAATGCGAATTTCGATCTGTTTCTTTGCCATTGCTTCCATCCTTTCCGCGTCAAGCGCTCTTTTCTTTCCTGCCCGCCGCTGTCTTTTTCTCAGAATTCAATGTGCAGGGATAACAGAAAGGCCGTCAGACAAGCCTTCCAGGGCTCTCACATACGGCCTTGTTTTTGGTATCCGGTCTTTTCCGGCATCCTTCATTTCATTCTCCCTCCCCGCGCTATTTCTATCATCCATACCACCCTCATTCTACCCCCCATTTGCTTTTTGTCAATCTTTTGAGCTAAAATAGCCAATATTTTGGCCATCTTCTGTCTCTTGTCAATGGCATATTCTAAGTAAAGTTTTTCTTCCTAATCATAAAAAATGCCCCGCAGCAGAGGCTCCGACGGCATTCCGTCTTTCATCCCTCCTGCGGGGCGCATGATCTTATAGATTATATGGTCTTATGTATTTCTTACGCGGCTCATAACGTCTGAGCCGTTCCGTTTTCCATCTTTTATCACAGGTATGCCGGAACCATTCTTCCACTCGGGCAATCGGGCATCCTCAGATTGCAAAGCTTCCGGTCACTTCCTGGTTAATCACATAGTATACGCTGCTTTCCTCGGTCTTCACATACAGTTCAACCGTCTTGAAGTCAGCCTCATCCTTTCCAAGGTCGTATTTCCATACGTCTTTGGCGATCTTGATCAGATCTTCCTCAGAATAAGACTTGCCTGCGAACTGCACGGTCACATTTCCCTTCACTTCCGCAGCCTTCTTCACTGTTCTTCTCGCAGCCGGCTTCTTCTCAGCCTTGGGCGTCTCTGCCTTTGCTGCCTCAGCGCTTACGCTCTTTTCTGCGTCCTTTTTGGGAGCAGCTTTCTTCACAGGCTCCTTCTTTACTGCCTCTTTCTTAACGGCTGTCTTCTTTACGGGCGCCTTCTTTGCAACTTCTTTTTTCACCTCAGGTTCTTTTACGCTTTCTTTTGTGCTATCCTTGCTTTCCGCTGCTTTTACCGTTACTTTTTCTTCAGATTTTTTCATCTCTGCCATAACATTCTCCTCCTTCGGAAACTACATCCCTCAAGCTCCAGGTATCTCATTTCCAATTTCAAGTACAACACAGCAGCAAAATACCTGAATTGTCTAACCTTAGCCAGTTTACTTCAAAATCGGCAACTTGTCAACTTTTTATCCGTGAAAGGGTTTTATCTGTCCGCTCCGTGAAAAGGCAGGCTCACAAGGAAACTGCTTCCTTTTCCGGGTTCACTCGACAGCTCTATGCTTCCATTATAGTACTCCACGATGTGCTTCACAATGGACAGTCCCAGGCCTGTCCCGCCCATCTTCTTGCTCCGGCCCTTATCCACCCGGTAGAAGCGCTCAAAAATCCGCTCCTGATCCGTTTTGCTGATTCCACATCCGTCATCCTTTACCTGAATGTAAAGTTTTCCGTTCTCCGGCCAGACTTCCACCCATACATTTCCTCCTGGATGATTATACTTGATTCCATTGCTGACCAGATTCATGACCAGCTCCCGCAGCTGCTTGCTGCTGGCCTCTATGGAGACTGGATGGCATTCCTTATGCAGGGTTACCTGATATTCCGCAGCGATGGGTTCCACTGATTCAAAAATTTCTGTCAGCAGAGGGGCCATGCGCACCGTTGAAAACGTCTCTTCCACCTCATTGGATTCTAACCGGGAGATCATGAGAATATCGTTGATCAGGCTGGTCATATTATCCGTTTCCTTCAGGATACGGCCAATGAAGTCCTTTCTGACCGCCTCTTCCTTGAAGAGCCCCTGATCTAACAGTTCCGCATATCCCTTTACGGATGTAATCGGCGTTTTCAGTTCATGAGATGCATTGCTGAAAAATTCCTGTCGGATTTTGCGTTCCTTTTCCAGCTGCTCCATATGTGCACGGATTTCCGCCGCCATTTTCGTGGCCGTCTCAGATATCACATTCAGTTCCTTGTATTTGTAAGTTTTGAAATGGAAACTGGGGGCGGCTTTCTGTACCTTCCCCATCTCTTCTGAAATCTCGTTCAGCGGAGTGGTAATGGTGTCCGCAAAACGTACTGCAATCACCACGCTGATGAGGAAGGCGATGCCGGTTCCAAGAAGGAGTCCGGGCAGGATCAGAATCACATAATCCCACATGCTGTTATAGGGAAAAGCGATACGGATCACATAGTTTCCCCCGTCCGCCAAGGCCGCCACATACAGCATATTCCGGCCCAGCGATTCCGAACGCCTCGTAGCAAACCCGTCTCCGCTGGCAAACGCTTCCTGCACCTCTTCCCGTTCCAGATGGTTTTCCATCTCTCCCACCTGCTCTACCTCATTGTCCGCAGCAACCGTTCCGTCCGCTCCGATCACAGTGATCCTGGTCTCGCCTCCCAGCGCATTTTGATTCAGTTCATCCACCTGCTTCTGGATATCTTCCTCATAATTCAACGCATAATCCATTACGCGGATCGTATGGAGCATGGACTCATGCTCCTGTTCCAGCATACTTCTGCCTATAAAGTAATAGGAAAAAAAACTGCTGACCACCAGGGCCAGCAACAAAACACTCACAAACCTGTATAAAACCGCCCGTTTCATATCCCTGCATCCATCCTTTTCATTTATGCTTCCGGCTCCTCCGGAACCACAAAACGGTATCCGACGCCGCGGACTGTCTTAATATATCTGCTTCCTTCTTCCCCGAGTTTCTGTCTGAGCGTACGAATATGAATATCCAGTGTCCGGGTCTCAATGTCCGCCGAATAATCCCACAGCTTATCCAGCAGTTCATCCCTTTCCACCACGCGGGAACGATTATCCACTAGATACATGAGCAATTCGTATTCTTTAAATGTAAGAGCAACCGGCACTTTGTTCATGGTAACTTCCCGCGTGTCCGCGTTCACAGACAAGCCTCCCAGGCTGATCTTGCCCTCTGTGGCACTGCGGTTTTCCCCTGCTCTCCTTAAAAGGGAACGGATTCTGGCCGCCAGTTCCAGTACGCCGAAGGGCTTCGTCACATAATCATCTGCGCCTCCATCCAGGCCCACCACCTTATCATATTCCTTATCCCGGGCGGTGAGGACGATAATCGGTATGTATTTTAAACTGTCGCTCCGCTTCCGGATCAGCTTGATTGCAGCCAGTCCATCCATTCCCGGCAGCATCAGATCAAATACAGCCAGATCCGGCTTTTCTGCCTCAATATTTTCCAGCGCCTCTTCCGCCGTCTCATAGGCGCATACCTGGTAGCCATATCCTTCCATGGCGATCTTTACCAGATTTCGAATATTCTCATCATCTTCTATCACAAATATCTTCTGCATGCTTCCTCACTCTCCAGCATTTTCACAGGTTCCTTTCTATCCCGCATGGTTGGCCATTCTGGTATAATGTCTGACGACATTATGCCATGTCCTTCGGACATGGACCCTTCGGGGAAGATGGCCACTCCGCTTCGCTCCGGGCCGGTATAATGTCTGGCGACATTATACCATGTCCTTCGGACAGGTTGCACTTGTGGTTGTGTAAAATCTAGGTAAATAATGAAATACGTCGCGGCGGTTCAGCTTCGTTCTGCCCTCAGGCCAGCACATAAAAATACAGAAGCACCAGCGCGCCCAGCACGATCCGGTACCAGCCGAATACCTTGAAATCGTGTTTCTTGATATAGCCCATCAGGAAGGATATCACCAGCATGGATACCACAAATGCGGACACCATGCCCGCCAACAGCAGAATGACTTCTGCGGATGTGAACTGAAAACCGAATTTCACCACCTTCAGGAGGCTCGCCCCAAGCATAACGGGAATCGCCAGATAGAACGTGAATTCTGCAGCGGCCACACGGCTGACTCCGATCAGCAGCGCACCCACGATCGTGGCACCGGAACGGGACGTCCCGGGGAAAATCGCGGCGATGAGCTGGAAAAGGCCGATCAGCAGCGCATCCCGATAGCTGATATCCGCCACCTTCCGCACCCTTGGTTTTTTTGACTTGTTCCAGTTCTCAATGAGGATGAACGCAACGCCGAACAGGATCAGCATCACGGATACCACCGTCGCATTATACAGATAGGGTTCCAGCAGGCCATCCAACAGAAGGCCGTAAATCATCGCAGGGATGCAGGCAACGAGGATCTTAAACCACATCACAAAGATATCCACCCGCACGATCCCCTTCTTCCTTCCTTTCCTGGAAAAGTCAAAAGGAAAAATTTTGTTCCAAAAAAGCACCACCACTGCCAGGATCGCGCCCAGCTGGATCACTACCAGAAATACATCCCAGAATTCCGGCCGCACATCCAGCGTTACAAATTCATTCAGCAGGATCATGTGTCCCGTGCTGCTGATGGGCAGCCACTCCGTAATCCCCTCCACAATCCCGAATAAAATCGCCTTTACTATTTCGATCATACCGTTTGCCCTCTACTTTTCCAGGTAAGCCATAAGCTGTTCATAACATGCTTCCGCATCCGCATAGCCTTCCTCATACAGGAGACGCAGTTTTTCTTTGTCCTTCTCTATTCTGCCCACTCCGCTGGCCTTCTTCGGCCGGATCACGAATGCCTGGCCGTTCTTCACCTGCGCCTCCAGATAATCCAGCATCTGATTGTATGCCGTATGCCGGTTCGCCATCAGTTCATACACTTTCGGGTATTTTGCATAGCGAAGGCGCACGATTCCCAAATGAGAGGACGGCTTTCTGCGATATCCCACCTCTTTGGTCAGAACCACCACATTTTTCCGATTGCCGTCCACAATCGAATGCATGATCGGCACGCTGTCCGACAACCCTCCGTCCAGATACAGCTTTCCATCTATCTCCACATTTCTGGATACCAGCGGCAGAGATGCGGAGGCCCTGACCGCCTGAATGTCCTTATGCATATCCCGCAGTCTGAGGTATTCCGGCTGTCCGGTCTCAATATTCGTTACCACCGCAAAAGCCCTTCCCTGATACGCATTAAACGCCTCATAGTCATACGGGTTCAGCCGGTTCGGAATATCATCGTAGCACATCTTCACGCCAAACAGATCCCCCGTCCTCAGCACATTGGAATAACTGCAGTAATTCTTATCATCCAGATAGTCAACGCTGATGTCATAAGCCCGCCCCCGCTGTCCGGAAAGATAGCTGCATAAGTGGCAGGCGCCCGCAGAT
The DNA here is from genome assembly GCA_900555195.1 of uncultured Lachnospiraceae bacterium. Taxonomy (GTDB): domain Bacteria; phylum Bacillota; class Clostridia; order Lachnospirales; family Lachnospiraceae; genus Eisenbergiella. Next base: position 1,532 of record USKC01000026.1, on the reverse strand, counting down.
ACGCCATAACAGCTTGAGAACAGGATCCCCTTATCCAGGAAAAAATCCAGCACCCCAGCCGTATATATTCCTTTCATCCCCCCGCCTTCCAGTACCAGACCTGCTTTATACATGTTTTCTCCCATCTGCGCGCCAATGCGCGCGTCCATATTCTAAGGGCAAAATATTCTCTTTTCACCCTTTTCTTCCTGCATATTCTGTCTCCACAAATTTTCTGAAAGCGGGCAAAGAACGCTCCACCTTCTCTGTATCAATGCAATACGCCATCCGGAAATACCCGGGACATCCAAACGTATCTCCCGGCACCAGAATCAGGTCATATGAAAGCGCCTTCTGACAGAATATCTTCGCATCCTCCTCCAGCGCCTTCGGGAAGATATAAAAGGTTCCTCCCGGCTTCACACAGGTGAAGCCCAGTCCCTTCAGAAAATCATACAGCAAATTCCGATTGGTCTCATATACGGACAGATCGGATGTCTTATCCAGCACCTCTGCCACAGCCAGCTGGATCAGGGATGCCGGGCAGTTATGTCCCGTACCTCTGGAAATCTGGCCGCACATATTCACAATCAGCTCCGCCCATTCACATGCAGGATTTACCGCCACATAGCCGATACGTTCCCCGGGAAGCGACAGAGACTTGGAAAACGAATAACAGGAAATCGTATTCTTATAATAAGAAGAAACATACGGCACCGTCCCGCCGTCGAAAACAATTTCCCGATATGGTTCATCCGAAATCAGGAAAATATCATGTCCATATTCTTTCTGTTTTCTTTCAAGCAGTTTTGCCAGCTTCTGAATCGTCTCTTCCGAATATACCACGCCGGACGGATTGTTCGGAGAATTGAGCAGAATTGCCATTACATTCTCAGACAGCATCTCCTCAAGCGCATCGAAATGAATCTGGAAATTCTCTGTATCCGCAGGAACCACCCTCAGAACTGCTCCCGTCCCTTCCACATAAGGATTATACTCCGGAAAATACGGGGCAAAGGTCAGGATTTCATCCCCCGGCTTTGTGACCGCCCGGAAAGCATGCGCCAATGCTCCCGCAGCGCCTGATGTCATAAATATATGCTCCGGGCCGTAATTCATGCCAAATCTTCGATTCAGGGATTCCGCCACCTTCCGCTTCACAGAGGGGATGCCCAGGCTGGGGCTGTACCCGTGCAGTTCCATGGGATTTCCCTCCTGCAAAAGCCGGATGCAGCAGTCAGTGAACTCCTGTGGCGGCTGTACGGACGGATTACCCAAGCTATAGTCAAACACGTTTTCATACCCGATCTCCTGACCGCGTTTGGCTGCAAATTCTGACAACGTGCGGATGACAGACTTTCCACCCAGCATCGCTTTATATTTTTCCGATATCATCATTTCCTCCTTTTCCGCCCCGCAGGACTTATTTTCTTGATGTCAACCATTGTAACACAGCGAAAATTAGGTTACAAGGGCAGACACAACAAAGCCAGGGGCGCCATGCGGGCTCGTTCCTTTATGCAAGCGGTCCTGAGCTTTCCGACAGCATGAGG
>USKC01000025.1 GCA_900555195.1 uncultured Lachnospiraceae bacterium | reverse complement strand
CAATGGTCTGCAACACCAGTATCCACCGGTTCAAATCCGGTCTGCGCCTCTAAAAGAACCTTGGAGATTTCAAGGTTCTTTTTTTATAATTATTGTGGCAGTACCCTTGATGGAAGGAGATGTTATGAAATATAAAAATTTGATCTTTGATCTGTATGGAACCCTTGTAGATATTCATACGGAGACGGAAGGGGAAATGCTGTGGGAAAAGACTGCATTGTATTTTAGTTTTTATGGGGCACATTACAGTGGCCGGGAACTGGAGAATGCGTATGAGGAACGGATCGCCCGGATGGATGCGATGGCAGGACAGAGTTATGAATGTTTTCCCGAGATGAAGTTTGAAACCATTTTTGAGGAACTCTTTCAAAGGAAGGGTGTAACAGAGGGAACAGAAAAACTGGCCTGGAATGCTGCTCAGGTCTTTCGGATCCTTTCTATAGATTATATCAGACTGTATCCGGGAGTGAAGGAAGCGCTGGAAAGATTACGCGGAGAGGGACATGCACTTTGGCTTTTGAGCAATGCGCAGCGTGTTTTCACCCAATATGAGCTGGAGGCGCTGGGGCTGAGTGAATATTTTGATGGAGTGTATCTTTCCTCTGATTATGGATGCCGAAAGCCGGATATTCGTTTTTTTGAGACGTTGTTTCTGGATAAGGGGATCGCTCCGCAGGATGCGTTGATGATTGGCAATGATTTAGAGGCGGATGTGGAAGGAGCGAAAAAGGCAGGCCTGACCACCTTGTTTCTCAGAACCAATCTGAGTCCTCAGGGAAAGAAGGGCTCTTCTAAGCCCAAAGCAGCGGATTATGTGTTAGAAAGCATGGATTGGTTTCAGATCGTACAGGATGTGGAAGAAATCTGCAGATAGGCAAATTTGCGGATAGGCCGGTTCGCTGCAGTTTGGAAATGCATATCTGAAAAATAGTATCAGGCAGCTGTGTGACGGATGGAGTGCTTTCTGTTATACTATTCTCTGGAAGTGAAAATTGTCTTAAGAAAAACAGAAAGTGGTCCGAGAAGGACGGAAAGGAGAAACAGATGTCTAATTTTAAGGATTTCAGCTGTTTTCTGGAAGAGTCTATGAAAGTAGGTCCCTTGGGAAATGGATGTGCGGTAGCGCGGGACGGAGAAATTCTGTTTGAGGAGTATCATGGATTTGCCGACAGGGAGAAGAAAATTCCCATGAGCCAGGAGAGCGTATTTCGTCAGTTTTCTACTACTAAGCTGGTGACGAGCACGGCTGGTTTAATGTTATATGAACGGGGGAAATTCCTGCTGAACGATCCCTTATACGAGTACTTCCCGGAGTGGAAGCACACGATGGTGGCAGAAACACAGGCAGACGGAAACGTTGTGATCAGGCCTGCAAACCGTCCGATTCTGATTCGGGACTGTTTCTCCATGGCGATGGGAATTGGATATGGCGGAGAGGATTACACGCATCAGATGCTGCAGAAGGTGCGGGAGGATCTGCGCAGAGATGTGGGAGACTACACGCTCCGGCAGGAAGTACGGGCGATATCTTCCATTCCGGTTGCATTTGATCCGGGGACGCGCTGGCGCTATGGGGTGGGGTTGGATCTGGTGGCAGCCCTGATTGAAGAGGTTTCCGGAAAACGGTTGAGCGAGTTCATGAGGGAAGAGATCTTTGAACCTTTGGGAATGAAGGATACGGGACATCATTATTTTGGAAATGTTAGAGACAGAATGGTGACCGTATATGAGCTGCAGGACGCGGGTGAGCCGAAGGCGCTTCCAGGCTATGAGGATGATGAAAATTTTGAACCGGATGCAAAGTATGAAGGAGGCGGTGTAGGTCTGTTCTCCACGGTGAGAGACTACATTGCATTTACGCAGATGCTGGCATGCGGAGGCGTTTATAAGGGGGAACGCATTATCGGAAGAAAGACGATTGACTTGATGCGTACGAATCAGCTGAATGATCAGCAGCTTAAAGATTTCTACAGCCCTTATCTGGAAGGATATGGATATGGTTTGGGAGTGCGGACGCTTCTGAAGCCGGCCGCGGGGGTGAATGCATCACCTGGAGAATTCGGTTGGACCGGTATGCTTGGAACCTATGTATCCATTGATCCTTCTGAAAAACTTTCGATCGTGTATATGCATAATTTGGTCCCGAATAAGGAGGCATATATCCATCCGAGAATTCGGAATATTGTCTATGGAAGCTTGTGAGAAACTCTTTGCCTAAAGAGAATTTTGCCTAAAGAGAATGGCTTTGTGAGATAATAGAACATAGCTGGCAGGCAGAAGCTGACAGGAGAAAGCGGCAGCCTGGGCGGGGAGGAAAAGGGAAAAGCTGAATAACTGCTAGGAAGACAGCCATAACAGATCTTGAAAAAGGCCTGTTATGGCTGTTTTTGCGGCAGAAAATATTTCACGGTTTAGAAAGAGGTGGCGGCCTGCAGAAGAATATTTGCATAAGGGGTGCATTCACCGGTTCTGACATATGCAAAACTGCAGTTAGCCAGCTGCTTTAGTTCCTCATGCGGAATGTAAGAGATCTCATATGGCAGCAATTTTTGAATCTGTTTGACAAATTGGGCGTTTTCTGTGTATCGGACCAGATAATTGCGCAGATGATGCGCAGGTCTGTAAAATGGGTTGGAAAAAAGGATGCGTTTGGATATACTGAAGGGGAATAGATACAGGACTGTCCTGAGAAAATCTGAAGGAGGGAAAGAATATGAAAGTGACGGTCATTCATCAGACAGATTTATTCCATCACCATGCGGATCCGGACGACCATTGGGATCTTGCGTGCCAATATGCCCTGGCTTATTTGGGCAAAACAGAATTGAAGGGGATCCTTTTGGACTTTCCGCCGAGGGCGGATTTCTATGGAAATGACTGCGGAGATCCTGCAGCTGCGGCCATTTCGCAGATGAATGCGATCACAGGCCTTGCGGTTCCCTTTGCTGTGGGGGTGCCATGCCGCATACACAGCCGGGAAGAAGCGATTGAGATCGTTTCCCGAAAACCGCAAAACGGAGGGATAGCCATGTTGATCCGTCTGCTGGAAGAAGCGCAGGAGCCGGTTGTGCTGCATATTGTGGGTTCCAGCCGGGATGTGGCGATCGCGGGATTTGCCAGACCGGAATTGTTCAGGGAGAAATGCCGGGCGATTTATCTGAATGCCGGCTCTGGATGTTCAGAGGAAGAACTGGAATATAATGTGGAACTGGATCCGTTTTCCTATCAGTCCGTGTTCCAGCTTCCCTGTCCGATTTATTGGATGCCGTGCTTTCATTCTTTAAAGGGAGTGAAGGATGGGAGGATGTGCGTGGGGGAATATGGCACATATTATCGGTTCCGGCAGAAGGAAATCCTGGAGAAAGTCTCTCCTTCAGTAAAAAAATATTTTGAATATGCGTTGGGGCGTGTGACGGACGGAAGGTGGCTTTCTTATTTGTCTCAGCCGGTAAATCCGTTTATTTTGGAAGCACATGGAAATTTGTACAGAAATATGTGGTGTACGGGAGGCTTTCTCCACGCTGCGGGGATGACGGTCACAAAAGAGGGGGAAATTGTGCCGTTGACATCCGGGCAGAAAGGCGTGTTTGAGTTTATTCCTGTTAATGTGACCTGCGATGAGAAAGGAAGGACGGCTTGGAATAGGACGGAAGGGAAGACGAACCGTTATCTGTTCCATGTCGTGGATGAGCAGGCATATCAGGAAGCCATGACGCGGGCGATGGGAAGCCTGCTGAAGCAGCTCCCGTAACCGTCAAAAGGGGGAAAAAATATGCTCAGGTATGAGATTGATGACGGCGGGACAGCCGCGACCATTTCCCTGTAAAGGGATTCCGGCTATTTATACGGATAGAAGGATAAGCGGAAACCCCGATACAGGAGAAAAACAGATATCTAAGAATATACCGCCTGCCGCATGGTTTGGATCGCCGTGCGGCAGGCGGTATGATGTTTACGGACATTTTAGTTCGAGGAATGGGAGTTATTCTTCCACATATTTTTTCAGCGTGGCCAAAACCGCGCCGGGCCCGGCGGAAAGTTCCCGGAAGTAGTCCTTCACCCGTTCTGCCAAACCAGCCTCGAAAAGGTTCACCCCCCAGAGGGATTCCCTGGAAAGAAGGGGATCCAGGAAGGATAGGTCGCAAGGCTGGCCCAGGTGGCAGGAAGCGAACAGAGGAAGCAGTGTATCCAGCATGGGATCCGGGCTTAGCGCGAAGGGTTCGCCTGCATCATCCACCGCCATGAGATACCGAAGCCAGCCCGCGAAGACCAGCGGGATCATTTGAAGGGAAGAGGCATCCAGGGAAGGATCCTGCAAATAAGCTTTGATGGTCTCTCCGAAACGGATGGGAAGCTTCTGCGAGGTATCAGTGGCAATCCGCTGCGGGGTATCCGGCATGAAGGGATTGGGAAGCCGCTTATGCACTACCTCATCAATGAAAGCGGCGGGCTCCAGGATGCCGGGATTGACCACCACCGGAAGTCCTTCCTGATATCCGATCCTGCTGATGAACGTAACCAGCAGGGGATTCTTCATCTCTTCTGAGATCAGCTGGTAACCCAGCAGACAGCCATAGACAGCCAGAGCTGTATGCAGAGGGTTCAGACAGGTGCATACCTTCATTTTTTCCACCCGATCCACGGTCTGTCGATCCGCAAAGAGGACGCCGGCCTTCTCCAAAGGTGGCCTTCCATTTGGAAAAGCGTCTTCAATGACGAGATACTGACATTCCTCCGCGTTGACGAACGGCGCGATATAAGTGTTCTTTGCTGTGATAACAGCGTCCAGATCCTCAAGTCCGTCTTTTTCCAGCAGGCCGCGCACCGCGTCGTCCGGGCGGGGGGTGATTTTGTCGATCATGGTCCAGGGAAAGGCCACCTTGCTGCGGTCATTCACATAGGAACGAAATCCTTCCCGAGCCAGGCCTGCCTTTTCCCAGGCGGCGGCAAAGGCGTCTACAGCGGCGTACAGCTTATCTCCGTTGTGAGAGCAGTTATCCATGCTGACCAGACTGATGGGGAGAGCGCCGGCCAGGTAGCGTTCGTAGATGAGCGAAGTGACCTTCCCCAGATAGCTTTGGGGAGAAGCAGGCCCCTGCGCATAGTCTGCAGCGATGTCGGGAAGCAGATCTTTGTGCGCGTTGGTGAGCGCATATCCTTTTTCTGTTATGGTGAAGCTGGCAAGCTGCAGGGTGGGAGAACGGAAGATTTCTTTGAGCCGCATGAAATCGTCCCTGCGTTCCCGCTCCAGCACGAGCGCTTCCGTAATGCTGCCGATCACCGTTTTGTCAACGGTTCCGTCCGCCTTCAAGGTGGCGAGGATGCTCAGGTTGTCATGGGGAAGATACATTCTGTCAATGATTTGGGCATCATATCCTTCCACGGCGATCAGGCCGGATTCCATGAGCCCCTGCTCCAGAAGCTTCTGGGCCAAATTGGCCTGGAATGCGCGGAAAATATTGCCCGCGCCGAAGTGAATCCATTGGGGGGCCGTCCGGGTATGGGCCAAAGCGGCCGGAATGTCGAATTCCGGAAGCAGATAACCGGCCTTCTTCCAGGCATCCCTATCCTGCAGGCCGCAAGCAGTCAGTTTCATTTGGAAGCCCCCTTTCTGCCGTCCGTTTCCGCATCGGAGGAATGGGCTTTTTCGGACTTTTCAATGGCTTCCCAGAGGCCGTTCAGGTAAGTTGCTCCCAACGCGCGGTCGTATAATCCATAACCGGGCATGGCCACTTCCCCCCAGATCATGCGTCCGTGGTCGGGCCGGATGGGGCCTGTAAAGCCGATATCATAGAGCGCCTTCATGATTTCATACATATCGAAGGTGCCGTCAGAGGATAGGTGGGCGGATTCTTCAAAATCCGTGGGAGAATTGAACTTCAGGTTGCGCACATGGGCGAAATGGATCCGGCCCTTCAGGGAACGGATCATATCCGGCAGATCGTTTTCAAGATTGGTGCCGTAGGAACCGGAACAGAAGGTGACGCCGTTGTGGGGATTGTCCACCATTTTCATCATGCGCTGGATGTTCTCTTTGTTCGTGATGATCCTGGGAAGGCCGAATACGCTCCAGGCCGGGTCGTCAGGATGGATCGCCATATTGATGTCGTACTGATCGCATACCGGCATAATGCGTTCCAGGAAGTATTTCAAATGATCGAAGAGCATTTCTTCATCTATATTCTGATACAGCGCGAACAGCTCCTTGATATGGGCCATCCGTTCCGGCTCCCAGCCAGGCATGACGCTTCCGTTGGTATCCTGTGAGATGGAAGAGAACATTTCGTCCGGATTCAGCCGATCCACGGCCTCCTGGGTATAAGCGAGAACTGTGGAACCGTCAGGACGTACCCGTGCCAGTTCCGTCCTGGTCCAGTCGAAAACGGGCATGAAATTATAACAGACAAGATGGATGTCCGCTTTGCCAAGGTTCTCTAACGTTTGGATATAATTGTCAATATACTTGTCGCGGTCGGCCAAACCTGCCTTGATGGCGTCGTGGACATTGACGCTTTCGATGCCCGCCAGCGTAAGTCCCGCATCTTCAATTTCTTTTTTTAACTTCAGGATCTCTTCAAGCTCCCATACATCTCCGGGAGAGGTGCCGTAGAGGGTGGAAATCACTCCGGTGACGCCGGGGATCTGCCGGATTTGCCAGAGGGAGACGGTGTCGTATTCGCTTCCGTACCACCTTAATGTCATCTGCATGCGCTGTTTCCTCGCTTTCCTGTGATTTTTCCGAATGGGCAGGAAGAAGATCGTTGTATCTCCTGCCGGTTACCCTTATTATAATGGATACAAAAATGCTTGAAAATGTTATTTATTGCTTGAAGTCAGGCAAAAATTGCTCTAAGCTGGAATGGGAGGATGGAGACAAAATGTCGGCAATCAGGACAAGATATATTCAGGAGGATGAGGAACGGCAGTACATGATCCAGGAGGATTATGAGATTTATGAGAAGCGCGGGGCGCCCATGGGTGCCTGTACGCTCCATTATCATGATTTCTATGAAGTGATCTATATTCTGGACGGGGAATTCTCAAGCCTTGTGGATAATGTGACGTATTTTTTGAAAAAAGGTGATTTTCTGCTCATAAACAGAAATGTCATGCATAAATATCATTATGTAGAGGGAAAGCATGTCCGTTCCCGCCGCATTATCCTGTGGATCACAAAACAGATGCTGGATCGGCTTTCGGATGGGGAACAGGATCTGAGCCGCTGCTTTGAGGAGCGCAGGGAGATCGTATATCATTTTCCGGCTTCCCAGGAAGCGGTACTGAGGGAATGCCTGGTGCATGCCGCCATGGAGGACGTGCCGGAACTGGAAGGGATGAAGGGGAAAAAACTGTTTGACCGGGCAAAGCTTCTTCTGTTTTTTGTTTACCTGAACGAGCTCGTCGGGAAAAAGGCGTTTGCTGCCGGGGAGGAAATGCAGATCCGCCATGAATTGGCCGAATGGGTGAATGCGTATATAGAAGAGCATATGACGGAGCGGATCAGTCTGGACGCCCTGGCGGAGCATGTGCATATGAGCAAGTATCATTTCCTGCGCAAGTTCAAGGAACTGACGGGAATGACGGTTCACAGCTATCTGAACCACAAGCGCCTGATCCATGGCTGTAAGCTGCTGCGGGAGGGAGAGGCAGTCGGCACGGTGTGGGAGAAATGCGGTTTTGCGGATTATTCTTCTTTCCTGCGCAATTTTAAAAAGGAATATGGAATACCGCCCACAGGATATATAAAGTATTTCGGAGGACAGGGGGATGAACTGTAGCAAAGTGTGTCACTGCTCACGGGATGGAGAGATGCCTATTCGCCGGAGGGAAGGCTTGATGCCTCCGGAAAGAAGATACCGGCTGCGCACCAAACCTCCCCTCCGGCGAATAGGCATCTCCCCCATCCTGTGAGCAGTAACCGAAGTGTTACAAAATTATTAAATATTTATGATCTTTATATTGTAGATAAAAGGAAATATGTGCTACAATATTTTAGAACATCGAGATGCGTCTCGCGTCAGGTGTGTTGCGGGATTGAGAGAAAACGGGAACTGCTATGAAACAGAATTCAAATAAAGAAGAAGAACCGCGGGGCAAAGGTATAAGAATGCAGCGCGGAAAGAGAAAAAAAATGGGTAACAGAGCGTCGGTCGGATGTGCTCTGTTACTTTTTGGCGTTCTGTTGATCGTCGCGGGCGCTTTAATATATACCTATCAAAGTGAACAATGGAATCGGCAGGCATCCGCGGAAGGGAAAGCGGAGCAGGAGATCCTGAACTGGCAGGGAGAGGCGGCTTTGGCTGCGGGGGAGGCTGCGGCTGTAACAGCCTATTCGGAACAGCCTGATTCAGATAGTGACTTGCTGACGGAAGAAATGGGAGTGACGGTTGCTTCCTGTTTGATACAGGAAGACGGTGCACATTTCACTCTGACGGGAGAGGCAGCGGAGCTTCCGGAAAGTGAAGATAACCTGTTCTATCTGTTCGCGCTGGAAACATATGAGGATGAGATCGGGGATGCACAGGACTTTATCGCCAGTACGAAGATGGCGGACGAGTTCACGCTGTCGGCTGAGGTCAATGAGTTCCAGGAAGATTCCAGACTGACGGATAAGTTCGTGGTGGCTGTGAAAAATGACGGGAAGTATCAGGCGGTTTCCGCGCCTGCATATATAACCAATCCGGAGGTGCTGGCGGATTATACGGAGCCTTTTCCGGAAGCGGAGTCCATTAAGGGGCTGCTGGTGGATTCTCAGAAACTGGGCACCACAGAACTGGAAGAACTGGGTGTGAAGCATGCGGTTTATAACATTCCGGTAGGACGTCTGCTGGGGGAATCCACTCAGAAGGATTATCCCACCATTACCTATGTGTATAATGGCAAGGAGTATAAGCTGAATGGCCATGTGGTGAGCGAGTATGATTATGTATTCAGCACGCTTACGAAAAAAGGGATCGTCACGACCGCCATTCTGCTGAACAATAAATCAACTGCGTATCCGCAGATGATCCATCCCCTTTCCCGGGACGGAAATGCATATTATTATGCGTTTAACGCGGCGGAAGAAGAGGGAAGCGAGTATCTGGAAGCGATTGTGGCTTTCCTGGCGGAACGCTATCGGGATGAGACGCACGGGACAGTGATGAACTGGATCGTGGGGAATGAAATCAATGTGCGTTCTCTCTGGAACTATATGCAGTATGTGGATCTGAAGACATATGTGAAGGAATATGTGCGGGCTTTCCGGATCTGCTACAACACGATCAAGAGTATGAATGCCAACGCCCGGGTGTATATATCTTTGGATCAGCAGTGGAAAAAGGAACTGACTTCAGAGTCCAGTTATAATTCCAGGGACGTGTTGGACGAATTCAATGCACAGATTGCGCGGGAAGGAAATATAGGTTGGGGACTGGCGCATCATCCCTACTCGGTGCCGATGACCTGGCCGAAGTTCTGGGAGCTGTCCGAACAGAACCAGGAATTGGTGAGGGAATCGGAAGATACGGCGATGGTGACCATCTATAACATTGATGTGGTGACCGATTATATGCAGCAGGAAGAATTTCTGACGCCGGAAGGGGAGGTGCGCCCGATCCTGCTGAGCGAAATGGGCTTTACATCCACCTATGGGGAAGATGTACAGGCGGCGGCGTTCGCTTATGCCTATTTCATTGCAGAGAATAATCCGTATATTGATGCCATGATCCTGTCCCGGGAAACGGATGCGGCCGAAGAGGTGGCGCAGGGACTGGCTCTGGGGCTGTCTTATCAGAATGGGCGTAAAAAGTATATCTATGATGTGTTTAAGTATATCGACACGGATCAGGCCAAAGAATATACGGAATTCGCAAAGAATTATATCGGCATCGTGGATTGGTCTGAGGTGATTGAAGGATATTAAGGGCATGAAACAGCCGGAACGAGGGAAAGAAAGTAGGACAGCAGCAGGCTTCCGTCCGGCGTATCCGTCCGTTTCCTTTCAAAACACATCCGTTCCGGATGCCACTGGACTCCCAGAATTGGGAGACGTGTATGGACGATGGCTTCTGCCACGCCGTCCGGCGCGCGCTGAATGATGCGAAGGCCCGCACCCGGCCTTCCGATACCCTGATGATGCGCGCTGTTGACGGAAAAGGAAGGACCGTAAAGGGAGCAGAGAATGCTTCCGGGCTCTGCCTGGGAGGCATGCACCTGATCCTGGAGACGATATTCGTGGAGGGCATGTGTAGGCAGATCCTGAATGATGCCTCCACCGAAATAGATATTAATCAGCTGCATGCCTTTGCAGATGCCGAGAACGGGAAGCCCTCTTTTAGCATATTGATCGAGCAGGGCGAGCTGTCTGCGATCCAGAACGGGTTCGATGATGCGGGAGCCATGGTTGGCCTCTCCGAACAGCGCCGGATCGATGTCGCCGCCGCCTGGAAGAACAAGCGCGTCGGCATCTTCCGGCTCCCTGTCGGTAAGAAAAAGGCAGCCGGCGCCGAGCTGTGTCAGTGCATTTTGGTAATTGTGCGCCTTATCCGGCGTCTGGGCGATGAAAATTCTCTTTTTGGGCATGAAATGATCTCCTCGTGATGGCAACCGCATCGTGTGTATTATTCTATCATGATATGCAAATGGGGCAAAGGGGGTGAATCGCTGCGGGAAGCGAAACAGGGATATAAGGATACAGGGAAGGCGAGGGAAGAGGGAAAGAGAAAGGTTTCCACTCTCCCTGATTTTGTATACGCGCCATAGCGCGCAGATGGGAGCAAAAATGCAGAAATTGGAGATTACCGCCCTCAGAAAAGATTTGTGGGCGCTGGATGAAATTGGAAAGACAGTGATGTATGTGATCAACGGAAGCAAAAAGGCGCTTCTGATTGATACAGGCCTGGGGCTTTCCGATCTGAAGGAAACGGTCCGCACGCTGTGTGGTGACAAAGAGATTCTGGTGGTGAATACCCATGGGCATTCGGATCATGATTCAGGCAATAATCAGTTCCGGCAGGTATATATGGGAAGATTTGACGAACCGGACGGCCACAGCGCGTTCACCCAGCAGGATAAGGAAAGCCTCAGCCATGGCTTTTTTCAGGAATATCTTCAAAGCGGCGGGAGCCTGGAAGGGTGGAATCGCGGGCCGGCGCCCCGGGTGATCCCTGTGAAGGATCAGGACCGGTTTGAACTGGGAGGGTATGAACTGACTGTGCTGGAGACACCTGGGCATTCCCTGGGCTCCATCACCCTGTTTGAAGAGAAGCAGGGATGGATGTTTACCGGAGACCTGATGCTGACCTGGGAAGTGTGGGGGCAGCTGGAACGTTCCACCTCCCTGTCGGTGTATGGGGACTCCATCAGCAGGCTGGCAACGCTGCAGAGCAATGTACAGGCGGTATTTCCCGCTCACTGGGAGAAAAACTGCGGGAATCCGAATGGCGCGCCCTATGAACTTCCGCCCAGGGTGCTTAGCATCTATAGGGATGGGATCCAGAGTATTCTAGATGGGAAGGCGCAGGCCGAGGATTATCCTTACCCGGCGCTTCTGGGAGAGAGCGGACCGGTTATGAAATGCAGCCGCTTTGAAATCGGCGGTATGGTTTACGATCCGGCAAGGATGTAACGGGAAGGAGAAAAGACAAAAAAACCGTTCGCGAAGCTGGGAAATGCATGAAAAAACGAGCTTGTCCAAACGGTTGAAAATCGCAGGTAAACGGCGGAAAGTTTGATAAAAAATTAACTTATTTCGTTATGAAAAATACGGTATTCAAACCACAAAAAATATGGTATACTTGTCTCGAATTCAGGGCTTGAATGAGGGGAAAAGTCTCTGAAAAATGGGGAACAGATAAAGGAAAGACGAGGAAGTGGGGTTGCAGAAGAGATGAGAGAATACCAGATCAGCGAGGAATATCGTACCGGAATTGAGCAGATTGATCAGCAGCATGCGAAGCTGTTGGATCATACGCAGAGGGCATATGAACTTTTTGCGGATGAGAACATGCTGTTTAAGAGCGAGGACATCCGGAATATTCTGGAGGGGCTGGATTATTATTCGGAAGTTCATTTTGCGTATGAAGAAGCGTATATGGAGGAGATCGGATTTGAAGGAATGGAAGCCCATAAGCGGCAGCATGAGGCTTTCAGAAAGAAAATCCAGGAGTTCATAAGCAGGGTGCCGCTGCTTTCACTGGCGACACAGGATGCTATGTGCGGAGAGGTATTTGAATATCTCCAGGAGTGGTGGAAGGTTCATATCATATGTGAAGATATGAAATATGCGGAATACAGCAGGGAATGTGAGACGGCGGCATCGTTCTGAGGACGGTGCTGCCGTCCTTCCCCAGGAAGGGATGTGCGGACGATGAATGATTCTTGGAAGAGAATGAAAGAGATCATAGATGGCTCGGACAATATCGTGTTCTTCGGAGGGGCAGGCGTTTCAACGGAGAGCGGGATCCCGGATTTCAGAAGCGTGGACGGGCTGTATAACCAGAAGTATGCCTATCCTCCCGAGACCATTTTAAGCCATACGTTTTATTGCAGCAGGCCGGAGGAATTTTTCCGTTTCTACCGCGACAAGATGCTTTATTTGGATGCACAGCCCAATGCGGCGCACAGAAAACTGGCGGAATGGGAACAAGAGGGACGGCTTCGGGCAGTGGTTACGCAGAACATAGATGGCCTGCATCAGAAGGCAGGGAGCAGGAACGTTCTGGAATTGCACGGAAGCGTCCTGCGCAATTACTGTGAACGGTGCCACCGTTTCTATGATGCGCAGTTCATCCTGAATTCTGAGGGCGTGCCGCATTGTTCCTGCGGAGGGCGCATTAAGCCGGATGTGGTGCTCTATGAGGAGAGCCTGGATGAAGAAGTGATGACAAAGGCGATACATGCGATTTCTGAGGCGGATGTGCTGATTATCGGCGGAACTTCCCTGGCGGTCTATCCTGCGGCAGGGCTGATTGATTTTTATCGGGGAAATAAGCTGATCCTGGTGAATAAAACGCCGACGCCCAGGGACAATGATGCGGATCTGGTGGTGAGCGGCAGCATCGGGGAGATATTTGATACGCTGTAACAGTCCGGATCCGTCTGAACTGTTGCGATACGCTTTGAGAGTGGAAAGGAGCCGTTGCAGGAAGATGGACATACAGGTGGGTAATATCGTAAAACTGAAGAAGCAGCACCCCTGCGGGAGCAGGGAATGGGAGGTGCTTCGGGTGGGAGCGGATTTCCGTTTAAAATGCCTGGGATGCGGCCATCAGATCATGGTTCCCAGAAAAATGGTGGAAAAAAATGTCCGGGAAATCCGGGAAAAAGCTTGAAAAAACGGAAAGTGTATGGTAACATATTAGTCCGTGATATATAAATTTCCTTGCTCCTGAAGAAGGGGCCAGAGACCAAAAGGAGGTAATTATGAGCAAATACGAATTAGCAGTTGTTGTAAATGCGAAGATCGAAGATGATGAAAGAACTGCCGTAGTGGACAAGTGCAAGGCTCTGATCGAAAGATTCGGCGGAACCATCACCAATGTGGATGACTGGGGAAAGAAGAGGCTGGCTTACGAGATCCAGAAGATGAAAGAGGGCTTCTACTATTTCATCCAGTTCGATGCCGAGACTTCTGCTCCGGCGGAGATTGAAAGCCGTGTTCGCATTATGGACAACGTCATGAGATATTTGGTTGTGAAGCGTGAAGCATAATCGGACGGCATGCATTCTTTCATTGTACTGAGCGGTCATTCGCGGTACAGGAGGTAAGATGAATAAAGTAATTCTTATGGGACGTTTAACCAGGGATCCCGAAGTGAGATATTCTCAGGGAGACAACGCTATGGCAATCGCCAGATATACGCTGGCGGTAGATCGGAGATTCAATCGGAACAACAATGACGGTGCGACGGCGGATTTTCTGAATTGTGTCGCATTTGGAAGAAGTGCTGAGTTTGCGGAAAGATATCTGCGCAAGGGCATTAAAATCGTTGTGACTGGTAGGATCCAGACGGGTAGCTATGTCAACAAAGACGGCGTGAAAGTGTACACGACGGATATCGTGGTGGAAGATCAGGAATTTGCGGAGAGCAAGAACGCTTCGGCGGGAAATAACGACGGGGGTTATTCCATGCCGGTATCCAGGCCTGAACCCAGTGCACCTGGTGATGGGTTTATGAACATTCCTGACGGAATAGACGAGGAACTGCCGTTTAATTAAAAGAATCACGGATGTGAATCAGACAGGAGGCAAATTATGGCTTATAATAAAGCAGAGAAACCCGATTCTCCGATGAAGAGAAGAGGCGGCGTTCGCAGAAGGAAAAAAGTATGCGTATTCTGCGGCAAAGACAATGTGATCGATTACAAGGATGTGAATAAGTTAAAGAGATACGTTTCCGAGAGAGGCAAAATCCTTCCCAGAAGGATCACCGGAAACTGCGCAAAGCATCAGAGAGCGCTGACTGTTGCGATTAAGCGCGCAAGGCACCTTGCGATGATGCCTTACGTTGCGGAATAAGTAATAAGCGGTGCCTCGGCACCTTGCGATGATGCCTTACGTTGCTGAATAAGCAACAAACGGTGCCTCGGCACCTTGCGACGACGCTTTACGTCGCTGAAAAAGCAATGGATAGTGCATTGCGCAAATAGATGTCCTATATTGTTGAGTAAAGTATGAAGGGGAGCCCTGCAGTTAAATGCGGGGCTCTTTTTGATGGATTTCGTCTGGGTCTGTTTGCCTTTGAGAAGGTGAACGGGAATCACAGCTTTGGTTAGTGCTCAGCCCTCCGCGAGGCACACCTTGGCAAAAGGACGCGATCTTTGGAAATATTTAAGAAACCGTTATGGAAATATTTATCCGATTCTGCGTCAGTTCTTTATTTTCATCCATTATGCTTATTGCAGAAACAAGAGGTACGGAAATGGAGGGAATGATATGAGTTATCCGGGAGCAGAATCGCAGGACGGAAGCGGCGTAAATGGTGGGTATAGCGCCCATTCTTTTAACAATGGGCAGAACGCAGGCATGTACAATAATGGCAGTTATGGTACACAGGATTTCCGCGCGCCCAATAAGAAAAAAACGGGATATATAGTTGCATTGGTGATACTGGCCATTTTGGCGCTGCCGGTGCTGATTCCGCTGGGGTTGTGTGCAGGAAGCGGCTTGCTTGTCTTGGGACTGTGCATAGGTGGCGGCCTTCTTGTGGTAGGGTTGTGCATAGGCGGCGGACTGCTGACGGCAATCCTGTGCGTGGGAGGCGCGCTGCTAACGTTGGCGCTCTGTATACTGGGCGGGTTGATCTGTCTGGCAGCGATCGTGCTGGCTTCTGTGATCGGAATCGGTGTCGGCGTGATTTTGATGTTTCAGACGCCGGCCAGCGGTATGGCGGTGACGGGCCTGAGCCTGCTGATATTGGGCTGCGTCATCCTTTGTACGCCTCTTGTGTGGGGATTTATTCAACTCTGCATCAGAGGAATGCGCGGGTTGATCGCATGGATCGGAAAGAAAATAAGAAACCGGAGGAATAACCGAAAGGCAGGAAGAAGGCAGGAAGAATCTCAGATTACTGTTTATCCGGTCAGCGTACAGAAAGGAGCCGACGATGAAAAATAAATGGATGAAAAGAACGCTGCTTGTGGGAGCGGTGGGAATCGTGGCAGGAGGAATCCTGCTGGGAGCGGGTGTGGCGCTGGGGGGCTCGGCTTCCTTTTACTATGATAAAAACGGCTTCCATGTGAAGGAAAATACCCCGGAAGAAGAAAACACGGCATATGTCCTGGAAAATACGCTTACAGGGAAACTGAAGGAAATAGAAGTTGTTCTGGAGGATGCGGATTTGGAAATTGTATCCGGAGATGACTGGGCAGTGGAATATGTGCTGGACGGAAGTGATACTGAGCCGGTATATGAGGTAAAAGACGGAAAACTTGTACTGGAAGAAGGAGGCTACGCGTACGATGGAGAGTATATGGTCAGCTTTGGCCTGGGCGGCGCGTGGTGGAGACAAGGAGACGGGCAGTATCAGAGCCCCTATGTTAAGATCACAATTCCGGATGGTGAAAAGCTGGACAGCGTGAAAATCAGAAACAGCTATGGACGAATTCTGATTGATAGAGACCTGCTTGCGGATTCGGTTACGGTCGATGCACAGGATGGGGAAGTCTGCATGGAAGGATGGAGCGGAAAGGAATTGGCACTCGATCTGGAATATGCCTCCCTTGAGACAGGCGATCTGGACGGAGATATGGTAGACATAACCAGTGAAGACGGAACGGTAAGGATCGGTACGCTGAAAGCGGAAACAGTACAGCTGAGGACACAGTACGGAGAACTGACGGCGGACGTGGACGGAGCGGACAGAGTGGATGTGGAAAGCGAAGACGGAACAGTGAACCTGAATCTGGTCGGAGGAATGGATCAATATGGAGTCAACCTCTATTCAGAATACGGAAGCATCCATACGCCTCAGGGGAGGGTGGAAGAAGACGAATATGACGGGAGCAGCGATTTTCTTCATTTAGCTGATGATCAAAAGGAAGCGAGTGTGATTGTCTATACGCAATATGGAGACATTCGCATCCGGGAGAAATAAAGCGGAATATCTGCGACTGAGATTTCTGTTCCGAACCCCTGCAGCCTTATGCGCCAGTCCTCCCGCCGTCCTCTGGTTGGCCCTCTTCCCACCTGGCACGCCCCGGAGTTTCCGTATCCGTTCCGCATGGAGGGCTGCCGCAGGCCCGGCCGTGTTCTTTCCCCATAAGCTTGTGAAAAAATTGTGCTGTTTCTTACTGCAACAGGCGAGACACCTCCCGCACGCCTTGGCGGCGTTGTTTGACGCCCGAAGGGCGGAGTTTAGCCGCCATGCGGGAGATGTCTCGCCTGCTGCCGTT